>CBDUUM010000138.1:0-3935 GCA_965370445.1 uncultured Methanosarcinales archaeon | reverse complement strand
TATGACCAGATGAAATTCCAGATCCTGGATGCTGACTATACCTATGATGATCTGGGCAGCCCGGTCATACGCCTGTACGGTAAGAATGAAGCCGGGCAGAGCATTTGCTGTTTTGTACCAGGCTTTAAGCCATACTTCTTTTTAAAACCAGATAACCCTGAAAAGGCAGGTGAACTGGCAAAAAATATCAAAGCAAAGTTCACAGAACACGTCACCGACGTACAGCTAACAGAACGCTATGAACCAGTAGGTTATTTTGAAAAACCCACCACCATGCTAAAACTCATCCTCAAGGACCCAAAAGGCGTACCTGCCATAAGGGATGATATACAAAATACCATGGGCGTCTCAGAGATATATGAGACCGATATACTGTTCAGGAACCGGTTCATGATCGATTCTGGTATAGGCGGCATGTCCTGGGTCGAGACCGACTCAACACCGCTGGAAGAGAATAAATTCAATGGTATCAGCCTGTTCGAGGTGGAATCACAGGTCAAGATAGTAGCTGACACTATAACGCCTGTGGATATTATCCCAAATTCCCAGTTAAGATACATGGCATTCGATATCGAATGCCTGCCCATCGACGGCGGCATGCCTGTACCTGAAAAAGCCCCTATTGTCATGATAAGCTGCACATTCGAACCGGAATTCAATGGCAGCAGAACCAGTGTCCTGTTGTCAAAAAAAGCAGACGATCTGGACAGCGACACTGAAACCTTCCCTGATGAAGTGGAAATGCTGGAGCGCTTCTTTAAGATTATCAGGGAATATAACCCTGACATGTTCGTTGGATACAATTCGAATGGTTTCGATATTCCATATATCGTGGACAGAGTAAAGACCCTGGAGGCCGGGCGCAAGATCAAGATAAAATCGGCAATGGGCCGTGACGGCAGGTCAGTGTTCTACCGCAAGATCGGATATGTGACAAAGATCTATATGGCAGGTCGTGTCGCCGTGGACGTGCTGCCCATAATCAGGCGGGATTTCAGCCTGAAGCAGTATACGCTGAAGAACACTGCCAGGGAACTGCTGGATAAGGAGAAGCTGGATGTTAATCCGGCAGATATGGAAGAATACTGGAACGATACAGGTGAGAAGTTCAGGAAATTTATCGATTATGCCAGGCGGGATGCTGAACTGGCAATGGACCTTTTGCAGCAGTTAAGCCTGTTAGATAGGTTTTTGGCATTATCCAGGGTCAGCGGCACCCTGATCCAGGACATCCTGGACGGCGGCCAGACAAATATGGTAGAGAACATCCTGCTTAAGGAGTACCGTTCCCACGACAGGGTCATGTCGCACAGGCCCGATGGCGATCTGGCCCACAAGCGTCGGAAAAAAAGTGAAGAACTCAAAGGCGGCGAGGTGCTGGAACCCAAAAAGGGCCTGCTGGAAGATGTGGTCATACTGGACTACAAGTCGCTCTATCCCACCATCATGATGGCGCACAACCTGTGCTATACCACTGAGATCGTGGGTGATGTGCCTGATGGCGATGTAGTGGTAACCCCTTCGGGCGGCAAGTACGTATCCTCAGATGTTCAGCGCGGCATTGTGCCTACTATACTGGAGGGGTTGCTGAACCAGAGGATCGAGACCAAGCAGAGGATGAAAGACGCCTCAGGCGATGAAGCCCGGGTACTGGATGCCACACAACATGCCCTGAAGATACTGCTGAACAGTTATTACGGGTATTCAGGTTACACGAGGGCAAAACTGTACAGTCTCACGCTGGCCAATTCAGTGACCAGTTTTGGCAGGGAGAATATCCTGAAAACCAAGCAGGTCGTGGAAGGGGAGATCGGCAGCATATACATTATCAACGGCCAGGCGTACAGGGATTCGGAACTGGCAGAGAAAGGACTGGACAGGGATAAAGCCCAAAAGATCGACCTGTCAGTGGTGTACGGGGATACTGACAGTGTTTTCGTGAAGTTGTCACCTGAAGGCATATCACTGGATGATGCGGGTGCAGTGGGACGCAAGATCTCAGGTATCGTATCTGATACACTGCCTGACCCGATGGAGCTGGAGTTCGAGAGTTTTTCCAGGCGTTCCATTTTCATTGCCAAGAAGCGATATGCGGTCTGGGTATTTGAACCGGGCGCTGATGGCTGGTCTGACAGTATCAAGGTAAAGGGCATGGAAACAGTCAGGCGTGACTGGTGCGAGCTTACCAGCAAGACCCTGAACCATGTGCTGGAACTGGTGTTAAAGGAAGGCAGGGTCGAAGAGGCTGTTACATATGTCAGGCAGGTCATTAACAGTGTGAGGAATATTGACATTACAGCCGAGCCTTCGTCTATTAATGACCTGGTGCTGACAAGGAAATATACCAAAAAGACCGAGAGTTACCGTAACAAACAGCCACATGTGACTGTTGTGGAGAAAATGAGGGGGCGCTCAGGATTTGTGCCCTCGATCGGGGACAGGATACCTTTTGTGATAACAGCTGGCAGTGGTCTCTTTGTAGAAAGGGCAGAGGACCCTGAGTATGTGAAGAAGAAGAATATTACCCTTGATGTTGATTATTATGTCAAGAAACAGATACTTCCGCCTGTGGAGCGTATCCTGAGAGAACTGGGCGTGGATGCATCGGTCCTGGATTATGATGAGAAGCAAAAGGGACTTGCGGATTTTGGTGGCGGCCTGGAAACGGGGCATACTGCCAACAAGGCAAGAAAAAGTAAGACTACGTCAAAGAAAGGCCAGGCCAGGTTATTTGATTTTTAAAAAATGGAGCACGACATGAAAGTATACCAGATCAACAGTTCACCCTATGATGCCAATGCCTTTTTGGTCGTAACAGAAAAACCTGTACTGGTCGATGTGGGAATGAATGCATCATATATCCTGGACAGGATAACGGAAATAATAGAGCCAGACAGGGTTGAGACTATCATCCTTACCCACGGGCATTATGACCACTGGGGTGCAGTGGAGGAAGTGAGGCAGAGGACAGGTGCAAGTGTGGCACTGCATGAGGATGATATGTATCTACTGGATGATGATGTGTCGAACGTGGCTGCTATGTTCGGGGCTCATGGGGCAGGTTTTACACCGGACCGCCTGCTGTGTAATGGGGAATTGATAGACCTGGGGGACGGCAGCAGCCTGGAAGTAATTCATACTCCTGGTCATACACCTGGCAGTATCAGCCTGTACCATGCCGGGTCAAAGATATTGTTCACAGGGGATACTGTATTCCCTGACGGCAGCTTCGGGCGCACTGACCTGACTGGCGGCAGCCAGGAGCAGCTTGTGGAATCGCTGAAGCTTCTTTCCGGGCTGGATGTGGAAGTGATGTATCCGGGGCATGGGGATGTTACTGATAATGATGTTGCCGGCCAGATAAGTATGTCAATGCATCTTGCACAGACGTACTTGTGAGATGGGGGATTAATCCCAAAATAGTTATCTTATTTGGCAGTTTATTGAACGTATATGGAATACGATATAAAAGTATATGCGCAGTACAGGGGAGTTGATGGACTGTTCCAGAGAGGCTTTTGGTGATGAATGAATTGGATGATAATTTAACAGAGTTTGACATTGAGGAGCTTATACCCCAGAAGGAGCGTGACCATATGCTGCATGGACTCCACAGGTATCTGGCATGGGTGGGAGAGGTTGTGCCGGAAAAAATTACTGTCGATGGTCGTGAAATAAAGCTGCATAATCTGATATGGAAATTAACCAAAAAAAGAAGGTTGACAGATAAGGAAAAAAATTGTGTACGAGGTTTGATACTCCTCCTGGATAAGAAGGAAAAGTTTGATGAGGAGCGGCTTGAGAAGGCCAAACTTACCAGAACCCAGGCTGAACAGCTCTATGAAGAGGCGGCTGGGTTGGTAAGGGCTATTATGGATTTGCGGGATCTGGAGGAGGGTAAGATCAAGAAGGCTGATTTTGATGAAATTGCACTC
>CBDUUM010000137.1:0-4088 GCA_965370445.1 uncultured Methanosarcinales archaeon | reverse complement strand
TCTTGACCAGGGTTCAATTATGAGACATAAACACTTGACGAAAATCGGTGTTAAACATTTTGTTGAAGAACATGCCTCAGAAGTCATCAGATCAACTGATAACAACAAAACTGTAGATGAATTCAAAGAGGATAGTTCAAAGGTTACTTTTTTGGATATCCAGTTACCTGATAAAACAGGTCTGGACTCAGTGTATGATATTATTAACTCCATACCTGAAGCCAGGATCGATGCATATAAGACTGACCTTAAAGACCATGTAAATACACCCCATACAGGACAAGCTGAAGTTGTTAAGGAACCACTTAAACCTGTTCAACAAACAGTTATCAGGAAAAGCGATGTTGATAAGATTCTTGAAATGGGTATTGAATCTGCGATCAAGTCAACTGCACAGATGTTGAATAAAGACCTGAAATTCAATATCATCCAGGAGAATATTGTTAAAAAGAACAATATCTCCCAGGTAGTTCCCAGGACATGTCTTGGTGTTTTCTATAAAATAGGGGGTGACATTGATGGCGGAACATCGCTTATTTTCCCGCTCCATGATATTCTGAGCATGGTCAGTGTATTCCAGATAGACTTTACTGTTGAGGAGGGTACAACACAGAATATTATTAATGAACTTGGGAATATTTTCATTAACAACATTCTCAGCTTCACAGATGAGCAGATACGGAAAAAATCTTCACTGGGGGTACCAAGCCCTGTTAATGGTGATAATCTTGAACAACAATTGATGAATGTTGGTAAGGAAAAGGATGATTGCATAGTATTAAAGTTTGAATTCTTGGTCGATAATAAGAATATTGAATCCTATTTGGTTCTCTCTATTGGGCGCATTATTTCCTGACTTGATATAAGGCTAATTAGAAAGGAGTGGGATTTGAAAAGGAGTGGGGGCAGAAATTAAGTTGGTTAATATGAAGTGCACCGACCGGGATTCGAACCCGGGTAGTGGGCTTGGAAGGCCCAAGTCATAACCGCTAGACCATCGGTGCGCAATGGAATTGTACTTCCTGTACAGTCTTATTCGATTTAATTGTTGCGGATGTTGACATTATTTTCCTGGAATTTTGCATCTGAAAGATTTTCCATATGCCACCACCAGACAATAACTTGCTGCTGATCCCCTTGATTTACGTATAGGAAAGTATAAACTCATTTTGATATCGATGTAGGTAATTTTTTCAGTTTCAATCAAATCTTTTGACAGGATTTACCGGATTTACAGGATTGGATCGTATCCTGTCAATCATATTTATCCTGTCTGGCACTACACAAGTTTCAACTTACCCACTACCTTGTCCAGTTTTTCAACCGCTGCCGGCCCTATGCCCAGTACAGTAACGGTCCCCGGAGGTATCTGGGTTAGCCCGGCATCGGTGATAAGAGCAGTGGACAGCCCTTCCCTGCGCGCCGACTCCTTCAACAGGAATAAATCCTGCAGGGTGCCGGTCTTAAGTACGACCTTCTTTTGCCCGCCCTTCATCCAGGCATCTCGTTCCTTCTTATCAGCAAAATCCGAGGCGGTTACGGCTGCATGTGCCACCTGTACAGCCAGCTTGCCTTTTGAGAGTTTCAGGTCGTCACGGGTTACGATACACTGCTTGTATTCAGTCATTGATGAGCATCCCATTTTCATCGAATTTCAATGAGTTCATAGTTCGCTGGTGCCATTCTTCACCAAGCCTCAAAGCTTCATCCCTGTTAAAATCACCGATCTCCACATCCTCATCAGTGAATCCGGATATGGACGACATAGGTATGTACAGTTTCTCAGCCCCGTGCTTGAACACAAGATGCCCGCCATCAATGGAAATAGTCTCACCGATCCTCTGCCCGTGCTGCACCACGAACTTACAGAGTATGTCCTGTTTTGATATGGGTTTATCCTCATCCTGCCCCTGGTCGGGTGGTTGGTGTTTAGGGGCTCTTAGTGGTGCGGCAGGCTGGGGTTGAGGGGTTTTTATTGGTGCGGCAGGTTCACCTGGTACTTCTTTTTCGGCCTGCAGCTTTGATAGAACCGGGTGGGGGGTGGACATCGAGTGCCAGTCCAGATCGTCATGTTTGTGTTCCCATTTGCTGCCCACCTGCCTGTTCTGCTTTGTTTGATTTTCATCCTTCCCTGGGCTATCGGGTGCTGCCTCTGCTCCTACACTTTTCTGTTCAAGCACAGAACCAGGGGCGGCATGCACATTCCCGGAAGCTGCCACCGGCTTCTTATTTTCACCGGTAATTGCTACTTTCTTCTTATCTTCCCCGGCAGCACCGGAATCATCTGTCACACTTTGCCCCATTAGTTTTTTTAACGTCTGTTTAAATCCCATCCTTTATCCCTACCAGTGTTTTCGTTTCATGTATGTTTCATCCACGCCTAAAAAATCAATAGCTGAGGCAATAATGGCATTGGTGAATATGTATGAGTTTATCTCAGAGATCGAGGGACGCTCCTGATTCATCTTTGTGGTTGTGATCTTACTGGGTTTCTTATCATGGAAGATATCCCTGTCTCCTTCTTCCACAGGTATGAAAATGATATTATCCCTATATCCCCATTCTTCCAGGAGTTCAACCATCCTGGAACTTTTATTTACAGTAATAGGGAACACGTCCACTCCCTTGTTGCGTGCCTTCATCATCCCTTCCAGGATCTCCCGGGTATTGCCGCTTCCGCTGACGGGAATATATACGTCGCCCCTGACAAAACTGGGCGTGGTGGCATCGCCTTTGATGTAGACATGCTGGCCCAGGTGTGTCAAACGCATTCCAAAGGCTTTTGCCACGAACCCGGACCGTCCTATGCCGTCCACTATGAAATGCCCCCTGCGGTTCAGCAGCTTATCGAGCCACGACTGCAGGTATTTATTCTCTATATCCCGAAGCAGCCTGGCATTCCTGAGATAATGGTCCATCTGCTGGTAGTATAAACTGACCTCACCGCTGTCCAGGGCAGGCAGTATGCAGTTCAGCATAGTACACAGTTTTAGTTCGAACTCCGAACCCATGACTGCCAGTTCACTGGGCTTTTCCAGTTTTATATCTTCGATCAGGAAGACAAAACCGTTGTGTGATTTTATTTTTTTATAGGCAAGCGAGTCGGTTTTAGCAGTGAAAAGTATCTCACTTGCACCCAGACGGTGGGCATCTTCAAGATAGTTGATAACACTTTCAGTGCCTCCTGAGCCCGATGCAGACAATACCATGTTGGACCTGTCAGGGTCAAAGTAGCGCCGGATGGGATCGTCAAGGGTGGCCGGGAAAAGCTGTTCGTATTTCAATAACTGGTGGAGAAAATCATATAGGGCCAGTGCACTCCTCCCCTCACCGATGCCGTATATGACCTTTTGTTTTGTATCGGCCTGGAAAATGAAGTTTCTCAGGACTTTTATTAGTCCGTCGAGCTCTTCCTCGGGGATATTCCTGAGTTGTTCAAGAAATTGAAGCTGGATGTCAATCGAATCATAAAATTTAGCAGTGGAAGTCATGTCTTGTTCGTCACCAGATTATATATTCATTCTGTATATAGTAGCGTTATAACATAATATAATAATGTTTATAGGTAGTAAGACCACAGTGAAAAAAGATGGATATTTCAGATCATCCGAAGGTGCGTCTCAGGGATTTTATTGTCACCAGGGACGGGTGGATATTCTCATCAGCCGATTACAACCATCCTGATGGTGTCAGGGGCGTACTCCGCTATGTACCGGACCCGGAAGGCCAGCGTACAGACGGCACCCGGAATTACCGGAAATACGATTTTGACGAGGCATATGATTACATGGACATCCACAAGCCAGAGTGGGTGCAGGATGTCCACATCATACCCTGGGACCAGGTTGACCGAGTATTGAGCCCCCCGGACCGGCTGGCAGAGATATGGCGCCTGGACCCAAGGACTGAAGAGATAACCAGAACCCTGCTGGAGGCAGGGATTCCCATGGACAGCATGGGAGTGACAGGGTCATTCCTGCCCGGGCTGCAGATAAGTGGTTCCGATATTGATTTTGTGGTATACGGTCCCCAGTGGTTCAGGGCCAGGGATATAATAGCCAGGGCAAAGGACGATCCCCACAGCAGCA
>CBDUUM010000136.1:0-4090 GCA_965370445.1 uncultured Methanosarcinales archaeon | reverse complement strand
GCCCCAGGCACACCCACAGCATCAGCCCGGCACTGCTGGCACAGCCTGAACTGTGGCAGGTACTTTCCAGCCACTTCGCGTACCTGTTTCAGGTCATCGCAGGTCGGCGGCTCAGAGTCCTCAAAATCATATAAAGGTATCAGCGGGATAATATTCATAATATAAACCCCGTACTCAGCCGCCTTTTTAGCAATATCCTCGATCTCATCCATATTAATATCAGGCAGCAGCACCGTATTGATCTTGACAACCAGCCCTGCCTCGACTGCAGCCTTGACACCTTCCCACTGTTTCTCCAGTAAAAGTTCGGCAGCTTCCAGGCCCTTGTAGGTCTTATCCTGATACCGCACCCATTTGTATATCTTAGCAGCAGTCTCGGGATTGACAGCGTTCACAGTCACTGTCACACTATTAAGACCCACAGCCTTCAACTCATCAATCTTCTCGCTCAGCAGCAAACCGTTGGATGCAATACACTTGATAAGGTCAGGGTACTTCTCATTCACCATGCGCAGGGTCTCAAAGGTAGCATCATTGGCCAGGGACTCAGCCGGACCTGCAATACCAACCACCTTCAGGTTATCCATCTCCTTCACATACTTGTCCACCTGCTCCAGTGCCTCTTGGGGCGTCATGATACTACTGCTCACCCCTGGCCTGTACTCGCATTTATCAATGGAGCGGACACAGTATCCGCACTGGATATTGCATTTGGGTGCCACAGGCAGGTGTATGCGTGCGGTCTTGAAGTGCATCTTCTCGTTGTAACAGGGATGTACGCTTGTTAAGTGTGAGTATTTGGAGCCTATATTGCCCCAGCGTTCTTCTTTCATATTTTGCAGCCTCTTCGGTTTCTATTGAAATGATTTAACTTAAATCCTCTGGATTATCATCTTGCGCACTTCTTTGGCATCGGCACAGCCTTTGGTCTTCTTCATAACCTGTCCCATCAGGAAGTTTATTGCTTCCTGTTTGCCTGACCTGTAATCTTCTACAGCCTGAGGATTCTCTGCAATGACATCTTCCACCGCTGTAGTCACAATGTCACCACCGGCCTTCAACAGTCCCTTTGCCACCACAACCTCATCAGGCGTGCCGCCATCATCCAGAATTGTGCGGATAACTTCCTTTCCGCTTTGTTCAGTTATCTTATTTTCATGAATTAATTTTATTAGACTAACCATATCTTTAACTTTAAATGAATCAATATTCAAATTTCTGAAGTTCAGTTGCCCTTTCAACTCATCCGCAATCCATACAGCAGCAAGATGCGCAATATCAAGCTGAATGTAATCATCTATTGACTCATCTGGTTTGTAGTAATTACTACATTTTATAACAACTTCCTCATAGAAATCTGCCACTTGCTTCTCAGAGGTCAGGCTCTTAGCATGGTCATCCGTGATACCATACAAGGAAACGAACCGCTGCCGCCTGGCATCTGGCAGCTCGGGCAGGGTCTCGGCAATCCCGGGCGCCCAGTCTACCACCTTAATAGGCACCAAATCTGCCTCAGGGAAGTAGCGATAATCGTGTGCCTCCTCCTTGGTCCTCAGGCTAACAGTTACACCCCTGGCCTCGTCAAAGTGCCTGGTCTCCTGCACCACCTTACCGCCCCGGCGCAACAGGTTCTTCTGCCGCACTATCTCGAACAGCAGCGCCCGCTCCGCACCCTTGTGGCTGCTGATATTCTTCACCTCTGACCTGCTGCCGCCTGCCAGTGAGATATTGGCATCCACCCTCATAGAGCCCTCAAGTGTGGTATCTACCACATCCAGATATCCCAGAATATTGCGCAGCTTATCCAAAAACCGCCTTGCCTCTTTCGGGCTCCTGATGTCTGGCTCGGTCACTATCTCAAGCAGTGCCACACCGCTGCGGTTGTAATCGATCAGCGTGTGCTTTGAGCGCTCGATACTGCCGCCCTCATGCACCAGCCGGCCCGGATCCTCCTCCATGTGAGCCCGGTTGATGCGGATACGGACCTCGCCATCCTCGCCCTCGATATTGATGTAGCCGTTTGAAGCTATCGGGTAATCATACTGTGTTATCTGGAACCCCTTTGGCAGGTCAGGATAGTAGTAATTCTTCCTGTAGAACTGGGTATGCTCCTCGATGGAACAGCTCAGTGCCAGCCCCACCTTTATGGAATATTCCACAGCCTTACGGTTTATCACTGGCAGCGACCCTGGCAGTCCCAGGCATACGGGACAGGTATGGGTGTTGGGCTCGTCGTCGTGGTAGTCCAGGGGGCAGCCGCAGAATACCTTGGTATTGAGCTTGTTCAACTGCACATGTATCTCAAGCCCGATCATCACGCTGACCTCGTCCAGGTATGGACGCAATTTCAGGCTTTCCTCCAGCATCTATACCACCTCCGGTGCCTTGGTATGGAAATCAGTGTTCTGCTCAAAAGTGTATGCCGTACGGATAATGGTCTCCTCATCAAAGTGCTTCCCCATTATCTGCAACCCGATCGGCAGCCCGTTTGAGAAACCGCATGGCAGTGAAACTGATGGTACGCCTGATAGGTTTACAGGTACAGTGTTCACGTCTGCCATATACAGGGTCAGGGGGTCGCTTATCTTCTCGCCCAGTTTAAATGCGGGTGTGGGCATGGTAGGTGCGATAAGTACGTCCGTACTTTTCAGCGCCTGCTCAAAGTCCTGTTTGATAAGTGTCCTGACCTTCAGGGCCTTTAAGTAATACTTGTCCATGTACCCTGCCGACAACGCATATGTACCAAGGAGTATGCGCCGTTTCACTTCCTCGCCAAACCCTTGTGCCCGTATTTCGCTGTATGTAGTATGCCAGTCGTGGTCCTTTTCCAGGCGCAGCCCGTACCGCATGCCGTCGAACCGGGCCAGGTTTGAGGACGCCTCGCTCATGGCAATGACATAATAAGCAGCCAGTGCGTACTTTGTATGGGGCATCTCCACTTCCTGCCACGATGCTCCCAGGTCTTCCAGCCTGTGCACGCCGTCCCATACCGACTTTTCAACGGCCGGGTCTATGCCCTCGCCAAAGTATTCCTTTGGTACGCCAATGGTAAGTCCCTTCACATCGTCAACCAGTGCTTTTGTATAATCCTTCTCGCCTGGTACGGATGTGGAATCCCGCGGATCATGTCCCGCAATCACATTGAACAGCAGTGTCATATCTGCCACATTGGAAGCAATGGGTCCGATCTGCTCCAGGCTGTTGGCATATGATATCAAGCCGTACCTGGATATCACGCCATAGGTGGGTTTTAGCCCCACCACGCCGCAAAATGATGCCGGGCACCTGACCGAGCCGCCCGTATCAGAACCAAGAGCCAACGGCACTTCGCCTGCTGCCACAGTAGATGCACTGCCGCCAGATGACCCGCCGGGTACCGTTCCCGTATTCCAGGGGTTAAGTGTAGGGCCGTAATGACTGGTCTCAGTGGATGTCCCCATGGCGAATTCATCCATGTTCACCTTACCTACGATAACAGCCCCCGCCTCTTTCAGGCGCTCAATTACATGGGCATCATATGGGGGCACATAGCCACCCAAAATCCTGGATGCGCATGTGGTCTGAATACCTTTAGTCGAAATATTATCCTTGATAGCAATAGGTACGCCTGCCAGCGGGCCGGTGTGCCCTTCGTTCTTCCGGGCAGCTTCAATGGCAGACTCTTTTGCAATTGTGATGAATGTGTTCAATTTGCTGGATTTAATCTTTTCAAGGCAACTGGATACTACTTCCTCAGCAGACGAATCCCTTATAGCCTCCAGGGTCTGTGATATAGTAATCATTTGTTTCCACCTCAGATTATCCTTGGGGCCTTGAAGTAGCCGTCCTGTGTTTTGGGCGCATTGCCAATGGCTTCATCCTGGCTGAGGCAATCAGTGACCTCGTCATCCCTGAACACGTTATTCATTTTCAGTACATGGTAGGTGGGCTCAACTTCCCTGGTATCCACCTCGTCAAGCTGCCCGAAATAATCAAGTACAGAGTTCAACTGGTCCGCATACCCCTCAAGCTGTTCCTCTTCCATTTTCAACCTGGCAAGCCAGCCAATATGTTCCACGTCCTTGGTTGTTATCATGATGTTACATCCAGT
>CBDUUM010000135.1:0-4093 GCA_965370445.1 uncultured Methanosarcinales archaeon | reverse complement strand
TTTTCGGGTTTATGCTTCTCCCGATCTTTTACCTGAGCTATACTAACAAACTGGGGGGACAGTGGAACATAAACCCCATTGCACTATTCATACTAACAGCAGCCATGTTACTGCTGTCGTTCGTCGAAGTTCCCATCTATAATATCAGGACAAAGAAGCCAGAACTTTCAGATGAGAAAAAGGAACTACTTAGTGAGTTTTATTCAGTTCCGCTGGCAGATGAGATGGAAGGAGGGGATAAACTGGTATTTAATACATCCATAACCCTGAATTTGGGTGGTTTTATCCTGCCAATTATCCTTGCAGCATATGTGGCCTTTAATAATCCAAGTTTTGCAGGCCTGGAAACAATGCTGATAATTATAATGGCCACCCATCTGCTCTCAGAGATCAAAACCGGGATAGGCGTCGTTATACCAAATTATATAGGCCTCTTACCAATTCCGTTCGCCCTGATACTGGACCCGGGAAACGCTGCCACCGTGGTGCTGGTCGCTGGGGTATTCGGTATCCTTATTGGAACTATAACATCACTCTTCAACATTAACGAGAACACTGACGGAACCCCTTCCATTAACCTTGGGGGGGTAGGCAGTTTCAAAGCCGTCTATGTTACGGTGTTGATAGCCGCACTGCTGACTTACTTTCCTATGTAGTTAATACCTGATATAGCGGCCGTTTCACCATTGATCCGGCTGTGGCTCTATTTTATGATATCCGGTTTTATATCCTGATATAGCGGGCCGCGTCACCGAGTTCTTCCTCTATACGGAGAAGCTGGTTGTATTTAGCAGTACGTTCGCTTCTTGCAGGTGCGCCGGTCTTGATAAGTTCGGCACCAAGGGCAACGGAAATATCTGCAATAGTACTATCTTCGGTTTCTGCGGACCTGTGACTTACCACAACATCATACCCGTTTCCCTCCGCTGTGGTAGCCGCATCAAACGCCTCACTTAAACTCCCGATCTGGTTCACCTTAAGCAACAATGCATTACATGCACCAATTTCAATTCCCTGTTTAAATCGTTCCACGTTGGTAACGAACAGGTCATCGCCTACGTTTATAACATCTGGCAGTTCCACAGAAAGAGCCGCAAAATCATCAAAGGCTTCTTCGTGGAAACCATCTTCAATATAAATAATAGGATAGGTGTCGACCAGTTCAACATAATAATCCACCAGTTCACCACCGGTAAATTTCTCACCATCCACATTATATTTCTCACCATCAAAGAACGATGTTGCAGCAGAGTCTATACCAATAGTGATATCATCTTCTGTATAGCCTGCTTCTTCGATGGCCTCGGTAATTGCTTCCATTGCATCATTGGTTTGGTTGATCGGGGGGGCATAGCCACCTTCATAACCTACATTGGTAGCACTATTGCCGTATTTTTTTTCAAGGACATCCCCCAGGACATGATATGTCTCGGTCGCCCATCTTAAAGCTTCCCTGAACGTTTCTGCCCCTTTTGGTTGTATCATGAACTCCTGGATGGATAATTCATTACCTGCATGCTGTCCACCGTTTAAGATGTTCAGGGTCGGGACCGGCAGTGTGAATGAGTTTACTCCTCCCAGGTATTGATATAATGGCATTTTGTATGAATCGGCTGCAGCCCGGGCCACAGCCAGGCTGACACCCAGGATGGCGTTGGCACCTAAACTTGACTTGTCATCAGTACCATCCAGTTCGATCATTATCTGGTCGATCTCACGCTGGCGTCGAACATCCATTCCGACAACCTTCGGACCCAGTATAGTATTAACATTATTTACAGCTGTTTTCACTCCCTTGCCCCTGTACCGATTATCTTTGTCCCGCAGTTCAAGTGCTTCATTTGAACCGGTAGATGCACCGCTGGGAACACTGGCACGTCCAAAACCTCTTGTCCTTAAGTCACTGGAGTATGTCTTTACCTCCACTTCTACAGTAGGATTGCCTCTGGAGTCAAGAATCTCTCTACCATATACATTTTCTATTACGAAATCCACGGGATATCACCAATAAGTAATTGTATTTATATGTATTAAAACATAGACATTTTTCATGCACAGGATAGCAAGAAAGTCGAAGTTACCTGTGTAAACAAAGTCAAACAAGCGAGAACAAAATCCTCCCTTCGGTCGGATTTTCTTGAGTACATCAAGTTATACTTGATATACTAAAAAAAAGGAAAGGGGGTCAGATGACCCCTGTGAAAAAAAGTTATTCTGTCTTCAGGCTTTCCAGGGCCGTCAGTGCCATCTGCCTGTATACCGATGCATCGGTGTTGTAATGCTCTTTTGCACGCACCGCATCAGGATTATCGTTGTTCAGGCCCTTGACGCGCTCCAGTGTACGCTGTGCAGTTTCCACTACCCAGCGGTCCCTGGTTGGTGCATCCACAATATGTATGCTCTCGGGCCTGACCGATGTCAGGATCGTCCCATCCTCGGTCTGGAACGTGCTGGGCTTCCCTACAACAGCAAGGTACTGGGGGGCTTCGATATTTGCCATGACCTGGGCTGCTTCGGGCTGGTACTGACCTGCATAGATAAGGAAGGCACCTGTGGGGTCCACTACTCTGGCGCGCCAGTACTCGGCTTCGTTGCCGATATCTTCTTTTTCTGTCAGCGTACCCACTATTAACATCCTGTTTACCTTAGCACCTGTGGGTGTAAGTAGATATTGAGGAGAGTACTGGTCATTGCTGTCCTTGAATGATAGGTTCGAATCCCTGAACTCCTGGGCAAAGATGCGGTATGCCACTTCTCTTGTATATTGTCCTGCCATGATTCACACCTCCATCTGGGTGATAATTGTATCGATCTGGTCTGATTCGAGAGGTGGTAGTGGCGAAATATCCTCGACCAGTATATTCCTGTCAAGCTTCGGACCTTTCACTAAATAATACCTGCCCAATAGCTTTTCTTTGAACTTTTCAAGGACCACTGACTGGTCAAGTGCCTCGGTAGCCATTTGTTTTGCTTCATTCAGGGTGATACCTGTAAGTTGCTCTGATATCTCGCGGTTGATCAGTGAATCCTGTACAGACACTCCATCATCCATGACGGCCTTGATCCTCAGGTCATATGACCCTTCCACTTTTCCATGCTCACCGCATACTCCTTTTATCAGGGCGCGGTTGCATTCGGGGCATCTCTTTATCAGGCCGGAACCTGACTGGATATCCACCATTGCACCTGAGAACTCAACAGTCAGGGTACCGATCTCGATATCTTCCTGTATCTCCTCTATCTGGCTGGTCCTGTTAAAATTGATCTGGAACCTTTCCTGGTAGCTGTCAGTGACCACGTTCTTGAACAGGTAGCTTTTTCCTTCAACCAGTGAAGGCAGTTCAGCCTTTGCCCATTTATTGAATTTAATTATCCCGGTCTCATCCCCTATCAATCCTGCCTGATCGATACTTTCGTGGCTATTATCCCATATTTGTGCCACTTTGGCAGAGATATTGATCCATTTCCCTTCAGTTGTTATGTCACTTACTTTTACAGTAGGTGCTTCAGCCTGCTGGGTATTTACCTCAATATCTTCCTGTATCTCCTCTATCTGGCTGGTCTTGTTGAAATTGATCTGGAACCTTTCCTGGAAGCTGTCAGTGACCACGTTCTTGAACAGGTAAGTTTTACCCTCTTCAAGTGCAGGCAGTTCAGCCTTTGCCCATTTATTGAATTTTATACTTCCTGTCTCATCCCCTATTAATCCTGCCTGGTCGATACTTTCATGGGTGTTATCCCATAATTGTACCACTTTAGCAGAGATATTGATCCAGTTCCCATCCGATGTAACATCACTTACTTTTACGGTAGGTGTTTCACCCTGCTGGACAAAGAAGTCTCCACGTGGGATGTTGTATTCCTTCAGGAAATAATTGACTACACTTCTGCGTGCTTCTTCCGGCGGGACCTTGAACTCGTTTAAGAGTTTGTCAAGTCTGCTTTCGATCTCATTGATTGGGATATTATATCCCTTCTGACTAAAACGCTCTTCAATTTCTTTTGCAGTTTCGTTATTCATTCTTTATACCTCAAGCCTCCAGTTTGTTTTGTTTTGGAAGGCAATTGTTACATGTCTTGTTAAGTTTATATA
>CBDUUM010000134.1:0-4094 GCA_965370445.1 uncultured Methanosarcinales archaeon | reverse complement strand
ATCAAAAATCAATGTCAAATTTCCCTGCTGATAAGCCCGTCCTGGTCACCTGTGGACTGCCGTATGCCAATGGTGAATGCCATATAGGACACCTGCGCACATACATCCCTGCCGATATCTTTGTCAGGGCCCTGCATAAACAGGGCCTGAAAACCATTTTTGTATGCGGTTCAGATACTCACGGCACACCTATAGTCGTCAGTGCCGAACAGACAAATACCACTCCTGGTAAACTCATTGAGAAATACCACCATCATTTTGATGAAGTATTTAAGAAACTGGGCATACAGTTCAACTACTTCGGCACTACAGACGGGGCTGTGAACCACAACCGAACTAATGATATTGTTAACAGGTTGATAAAGAACAATTATGTATATCCCAAGACGATTGACCTGGCATACTGCAACCATTGCGAACGATCCCTGCCTGACCGTTATGTGGAAGGTATCTGCCCCTACTGTGAATCACCTGCAAGAGGTGACGAATGCGACCAGGGATGCAACAGGCACCTGGAGCCAGGAGAGATACTGGAACCGGTATGCAAGATATGCGGGAACAAGGCAGAATACAGGGAACAGGAACACTTTTTCTTCAAACTGTCATCATTCAAGGACTTCCTGCTGGAATACCTTGAAACCCTGGGCGGGACATCCAATGCCCGCAACTATGCCAGGGAATGGGTGAATCAGGAACTCAGGGATTGGTGCATCACACGCAACCTTGAATGGGGTGTGAGGTTCCCGGGTCATGACAAACTTGTAGTATATGTATGGGTTGACGCCCCAATAGGATATATCTCGTTCACAGAAGAGTATTGCAATAATGCCGGATTGGACTGGAAAGATATCTGGCAGGGTGATTCCAGTATCATTCACTTCATCGGCCAGGATATTGCCTACCATCACTGCATATTCTGGCCCGCTATGTTAAAGGGTGCGGGCTATTCGCTACCGAAAGCCGTGGTGGCTTCGGGTATGGTGAAGATCGAGGATAAGACCTTCAGCAAGAGCAGGGGTTATGTGGTCTGGGTGAACGATGACTACCTGGACCATGGATTCCATCCCGACCTGCTGCGCTATTACCTGGCCAGCTACACTTCACACACCAAGGACCTGAACTTTTCATGGAAGGTGTTCCAGGAAAAAGTCAACAACGAACTTGTGGGTTCACTGGGAAATTTCCTTTACCGTACGCTGCATTTCACGCATAAGAACTTTGGTGAGGTGCCTAAAGGGGCGGTATCTGACCAGGTGCTGGATGAGATACGCAGCACCATCCAAAAAGTGACCGAGGCTATGGAAGAATATGAGTTCAAGAAGGCAATTGACATAATAATGGGTCTTTCCGCATACGGTAATACATATTTCCAGTCAAACGAGCCCTGGCACATGATCAAGAATGACCGGGATGCCTGTGCAGGGGTGGTCAAGGACTGCCTCCAGATTGCAAAGGCACTGGTACTGCTGTGTGAGCCCGTTATACCAACTAAGATGAATGAGGCGTGGGGTCACCTGGGGCTAAAGGGCGATGTCAGCCAGATGAGGTATGATGAAGGGCTGGTGGAACTGGAATCTGGAAGGCCCCTTCCAAAACCTGCAATACTGTTCACAAAGATAGATGATAAGAAGACAGACGAGATGGAGGTTATTATGAACAAACGAATAGCTGAAGCAATGGCAAAAGAGGAAAAGGCCGCACCGCAGATTCCTGTTGTTACATTTGAGGAGTTCAGTACAATAGATATCAGGGCAGGAACCATAGTTTCTGCCGAAACCATAAAAGGGTCTGATAAATTATTAAAACTCCAGGTCGATATCGGAGAGGACATCCCGAGACAGGTGGTGGCGGGTATTGCCCTGACACATGTGTCAGATGAACTGGTGGGCAGGCAAATTGTCCTGCTGGTAAATATGAAACCTGCCAAACTGTTCGGCGTTGAATCCAGGGGAATGATACTTGCCGCTGATGAGAACGGAGCAGTGCTGCTGCAGCCCGAAAGTAAAGTGGAAAACGGCACATTGATCAGATAAAAACCATATATGAAAAGGAATGGGGCTTGACGGATCGGAGGGGATGGATACGATACCGTTTAATGCCCCAATAATATTATATAAGTAATAACTTATTAATAATGTTTTCGATTGGTTTTATACAAATCAAAAGATTTACAATAATCATCCAAATTGTATCATTCAAGTAGATATCTTAATATAATGATTCTTAGCATATCGAAATTAGGTGAAATAAATGGAAAATGAATGGAAAATGGACCTTGATATCCCTGATATCGGTTCGCTGATAACATTACTTAGTACTGCTTTATCTGCAGCCATTATGGGTGTAGGCAATGTTTTATACATGGTAATTATGGTGAGCACAGCATATGAAGCAAAAGGAAAAGATTTCTTACTAAGTTTGATAAACCCTCAAGCAAACCTGACATTCGAAGCACAATTTATCCTGGTTATAGGGACCCTGCTGATAATATCGGCGATTTTTTTCTTTATCACAATGTTGGTCTCGATCTATGAAACGCATGCGGTGTCAAAGAAAGAAAGGGGTGGACGCATGAAAATTGTATTTGGGTGTTTTGTATTTTCTATGTTCTTTTTAGTACTAGCATTACTTTACACGATGTTATTCAGATATACTATCTATTAATAATGAGGCGATAAAAATGGGCAAGATCAGTATTCACGGTAATATTCAGGAAGTCCCGAAAGTGGAAGAAGTGGACGAGTCCAAACAGGTAATGAAAGCCAGGATCGAGACCAAGACCCACAGGGTATTGTATCCTTTTACAGCCATTGTAGGCCAGGAGAAGATGAAACGTGCCCTGATCCTGAACGCAATAAATCCTTCCATTGGCGGAGTGTTGATAAGGGGCCAGAAGGGGACTGCCAAATCCACTGCGGTCAGGGGTCTGGCTGAGATATTGCCTGAGATCGAAGTGGTCTCGGGATGTACATATAGCTGCAATCCCCATGACGAAGAAAAATTCTGCTGGGAATGCCAGATACGTAAAGATGAGGGGACGATCACTACTGAAAAACGCCTCATGAAAGTGGTCGACCTGCCTGTAGGTGCCACAGAAGACAGGGTGGTGGGCAGCCTCGATATAGAAAAGGCCGTCACCGAAGGTCTCAAAGCCTATGAACCAGGCATCCTTGCCGAGGCTAACGGCGGCATCCTGTATGTGGATGAAATAAACCTGCTGGATGATTTTGTAGTGGATGCACTCCTGGATGCGGCGGCCATGGGCGTGAACACCGTGGAAAGGGAAGGGGTAAGCGTAAGCCATCCTGCCAAGTTCATAATTGTCGGGAGCATGAACCCTGAAGAAGGGGAACTGCGGCCCCAGCTGCTGGACAGGATAGCCCTCCAGGTAGAGGTGGTGGGTATCCAGGACCTGGAACAGAGAGTAGAGATCGTGGAGCAGACCAATAGATTTAATGACGACCCTGATGGTTTCAGGAAAGAGTTCCAGCCGGAACAGGACCGTATAAATTCCCGGATAGTAAAAGCCCAGCAGATGCTTCAAAGGGTGGTCACGACCA
The DNA here is from genome assembly GCA_965370445.1 of uncultured Methanosarcinales archaeon. GTDB lineage: Archaea > Halobacteriota > Methanosarcinia > Methanosarcinales > Methanocomedenaceae > Methanocomedens_A. Next base: position 534 of record CBDUUM010000134.1, on the reverse strand, counting down.
GGGATAATCTCCAGACCATAGCCGAGATATGTATAGAATTCAATGTTGATGGGCACAGGGCAGATATCATGATCGAAAGGACTGCCCGTACCAATGCGGCATTCGAGGGCAGGGACCGGGTCACTAATGAGGATATAGTGGAAGCTGCCGAGATGGTACTGCCGCATAGGATGAGAAAGCGGCCGTTTGAGGAGGAAGAGTTCAGCGTCGAACTGCTGAGACGACTGGTGGATAAATGAGCGATATCATTGCCGGGAGGATGCGAAATAACCTGAAAAGGGAATACGGCATTAAAGTGTTCCATATCGGCAAACCCCTCCTGGCGATCAGGATACCAAAAACTGAGATCAATGAGTTCGACAAGGACGATTCTGACTATATCAAAGAACTGCTGGTGGGTTTAAGGGACCAGATCCGCCTGGACGAAGTGGTCCATGCCTACATTATGGCAGACAAGTCCTATGTAGTGCTGGACCCATACGATATTTTCTATGAGGTTTTTGATGATATTCCTATCCCGAAACGTAAGAGACC
>CBDUUM010000133.1:0-4113 GCA_965370445.1 uncultured Methanosarcinales archaeon | reverse complement strand
GCCACAAATCCAACCATCGGCCCAACCGACTTACACTAATCAATACATCAACCAATCACAAATTCCACCACAAATTCAACCGGTTTGCACTCAACAATATATCAACCAACCACCCCAACACAACCAAAAAAACATCGGAGGGACTCGTAATCTACAGATTGCTGAAGAAGAATACAGCAAACTGAAGAACGAGTCCCTTACGATAAAACAACGTCTTGAACTTTTCCTGAATTTCGAATACAAAGGTCAGTGGTTCACATCCCTTGAAGTGAAAAGAGATTACGACAGGGTCTACGGTAATATCAACCTGAGTACTACCTCCACATACCTTTCCCGCATGTATAGGGAGAACAAGCTTGAGCGGATGGGGAACCGCAACCAGCGAAAATATCACATCAGGGAAGAGCCTGAACCACAAGAATATTCTTTCGAGGCTGTGCCATCCTTCGGGATTCACACACAGTAGTTTCGAAGTATATCTCTATTTATCCCGTTGTGTTTTATATCTCACGTACAGTTTTAATCAAGTGTACAGTTTTAATCAAGTTCACAGCTCTGGCCATTTTCCAGGAACCACATATACTGGTCAAGCATGGACCTGTGTATACGCCGTGTGTACCGTGCCATGACAATAGACACAAACAGTGTATTGTCACCAACCGTTATCTCGATATCACTTGATTTGGCACGGGCCATATCCAGGGGCACCAGTACGGGACCGCTGCATGATGTGCAGACCCGAAAGTCACGGTCCTCCCTGTTAATGAAGTCTTTCACTTCATCATCAACAATAAAATTACTGGCAACCGCCTCACGATACGATGACAAGATAAACACCTGTCAGGTGAGCTTTAGAGCAGGGACATGCCTTCAAGCTGTTCCCTTACGATCTCGACACCCCTTACGCAATCTTTGGGCGATTTGCCTCCGGTAACGACCAGTTTTCCTGAACTGAATATCAACACCACGATCTTCGGGGAAGCGATTCTGTAGACAAGTCCCGGGAATTGCTCAGGTTCATATTCAATGTTTTCAAAACCAAATCCGATTGCAATTGCATTAAGGTTCAACTTTGCGCCCAGGTCTGCTGATGCCACAATATTCTGGATGGTGATATCCGGGTTTTTATCGACAGTGATACCGAGAGACTCGATCTTATCTCCCAGGTTCTTTATGACAGTTTTCACATCTTCAACATTCTTTGCACCTGTACAGACTACTTTCCCTGACGTAAAAATTAAAAAGGCTGCTTTGGGATTGGTTACCCTATAGACCATACCAGGAAATTTTTTTTTATTGTATTCTGCGCCTTCAAGTGCTGACTCTATTTTAACAAGATCAAAACTATCTGCTAATTTAGTCGATGCAACCACGTTCTGTATAGTTATTTCTGATTCTGACATTTTTCATCCCGATATTTTGTATCAATTAATAAAATCTGTTTGGATTATGAAGAATAAGTTATTTACTGCGGCATAAACGATAAAACCTGCGGAAATTATCGCATATCCACCAAAAAAGATGCAAACAAAACCCAGCTCATCCATACTACACCAAACCCCAACCCGCCGTTCGAACAACTGCACACCCCATCCACCCTGGACAATGCAGATGCCATAAAAACAATAATTAGAACATCCTGATATGGTTTTCCTGCGCAAACTTTTTCATTATAAAGACCATTAAAACACTCCATAACCACTACAGGGAATACTATGCTAGAGGACGAATACCAGCTTGATTATTTCTTCGAGAACGGCTTTGAAAGGAAGATCTGCTCCAAATGCGGCAGTGCATACTGGACACGGGACCCGGACAGAATAACATGCGGAGACGCACCGTGCGACCCGTACTCATTCATAGGCAACCCGGTCTTTACAAAGCAATACGACCTCACGCAGATGAGGGAGAAGTTCCTCACTTTCTTCGAGGAACGCAACCATACCAGGCTGGACCGATACCCTGTAATTGCACGGTGGCGGGACGATATCTACCTCACCATTGCAAGCATTGCCGATTTTCAGCCATTCGTCACCTCCGGAATGGTACCCCCACCGGCAAACCCCCTAACCATCAGCCAGCCGTGCATCCGCTTACCTGACCTTGATTCAGTAGGACGCAGCGGCCGCCATCTCACAACCTTTGAGATGATGGCGCATCATGCTTTTAATAATCCACAAAAAGAGATCTACTGGAAGAACGAGACAGTAGAATATTGCGATGCCCTGCTAAATGACCTGGGCGCAGACCCAAATGCTGTGACATATAAGGAAGAACCCTGGGCAGGTGGAGGTAATGCCGGGCCCTGTGTGGAAGTGCTGGTGGGCGGGCTTGAGGTAGCCACTCTGGTATTCATGGACCTGCAGCAGAAAAAGGGCGGGGATATCGTGATCAAGGGCGATCCATATGTGAAGATGGACAATTACATCGTGGATACTGGTTATGGTCTTGAGAGATTCGTATGGGCCAGCAAGGGTTCGCCCACCATTTATGACGCAGTGTTCCCGGAGGTAGTCAGTGAACTAATGGACCTTGCAGGTGTAGAGCACAGGCTTGACGACCCCGAATATGCCAATATCCTGGCCAAAAACGCAAAGCTTGCCGGGTTGATGGATATCACAGGGCAGGCCAACCTCATGGAACTGCGCAAGAAAGTGGCGGCCGAGATCGGCATTCCGGTCGATGAATTGCAGGCCATCATGGAACCTGTGGAAAGGGTATACGCCATCGCTGACCACAGCAGGTGCCTGGCATTTATGTTCGGAGACGGTATCATCCCATCCAATGTAAAGGCAGGATACCTGGCACGGCTGGTACTGCGCCGGACCCTTCGGCTTATGGCTGAGGCAGGCATGGACGTGCCGCTATCTGACATCGTTACCATGCAGATAGACAAGCTGCCCGAATATCCCGAGTTCAGTGAACGTCTAAAAACAATTGTTGAGATACTTGACAGGGAGGAGGACAAGTATGCTGATACCCTGGAGCGTGGACGGCGGCTGGTTGCAAAGAGCGCACGACATTATATGGATAAGGGCGAGGAATTCCCATTGGATGAGATCATCCGGATGTACGACACCCACGGCATATCTCCTGAGATCACGGCAGATGTGGCAGAGGAGATCGGCCTGAGGATAGACCTGCCCGATACATTCTACTCACTTGTGGCTGAAAGCCATAGCAAGGCAGAGGATAAGGAAGAAGTTGAACAAGTTATTCCCGGTATAGAGAACCTGCCAGACACAGAGAGGTCGTATTATTACCAGCCTGATGAACTTGAATTCCAGGCAACGGTCGTGGCAGTTATTGACGGCAATATCATACTTGACAGGACCCAGTTCTATCCGGAGGGCGGCGGGCAGCCCTGTGACCATGGTGTCATCACCAGGGGGAACACAACTTACCAGGTGGTGAATGTCCGAATCGAGCAGGGCGTGATATTACATACGGTTTCCGAGGACATTATCGACCTGGAACCAGGGGATACTGTGGACGGGGCTGTGGATAGAGAGAGACGGCTGGCACATATGCGCCACCATACTGCCACCCATGTAGTGAACGATGCCGCCAAGAATGTGCTGGGTAACCATATCTGGCAGGCTGGCTCCCAGAATAGTGCAGACCGGGCACGCCTGGACCTGTCTCATTTCAAACGCATCACCAATGAAGAACTCAAGGAGATAGAACTCATTGCCAACCAGACAGTGATGGCCAATATTCCTGTGGAGATCACCTGGATGGACAGAATCGAAGCCGAGCAGAAGTTCGGGTTCGTGCTGTACCAGGGCGGTGTGCCGCCGGGTAAGCAGATACGGGTGCTCAAGGTGGGGGATGACGTGGAGGCGTGCGGCGGCACTCATGTGAGTAATACCGGGCTTATCGGTCCCATTAAGATTTTGAAGGCCGAGCGGATACAGGACGGCGTGGAGCGTCTGGAATATTCGGCAGGCGAGGCGGCAGTTAAGCGCTGGCAGGAACTTGACGACCTGCTGCGGCTGAGCGCTGATGAGCTTAAGGTAACACCTGAACACCTGCCAGAGACCACTGCCAGATTCTTTAATGAATGGAAGGAGTTCAAGAAGGAGAATGCCAGGCTGAAGGAAGAACTGGCCT
>CBDUUM010000132.1:0-4122 GCA_965370445.1 uncultured Methanosarcinales archaeon | reverse complement strand
CCCTTACCAAAAGCCCGTACATCAATATTGAAAATAGTAGTCTCAAGATCAAGATCGTGTTCCATAGCCACCATAGCTTCCTTGGTAGCATACATACAGCAAACACTGCTGCAGGTCCTGCGGCCTATTTCCAGACTGCGTGAACCTACACACTGTATCCAGGCTATCTTTTTCGGATGCGTGCCGTCGGCGAGCGTCACATGACCTTCGAAGGGTCCTGATGAGCTCAACTGCCTCTCAAATTCCAGGGATGAGACCACATTGGGATGATCGATCCTGTACTGCTCCAGGTTTGAAGCATCGTAGGGTTCGAACCCTGTATTCAGGATAACACTTCCCACATTGATGTCTACTTCTTTGTCCGTATCCTCAAAGTTGATAGCATCGTTCTCGCATGCTTTCTGGCAGTTGCCGCATTTACCTTTTGTCAGATATAAACAGTGTTCCGCATCAATGGTAAATACTCTCGGTACTGCCTGCGGGAATGCCAGATAGATAGCTTTTCTATTATTCTGGCCTTCATTGTATTCATCAGGCACTTTTACAGGACATTTGGAAACGCACAACTCACAGGCAGTACACTTATCATAATCAACATATGTAGCCTTTTTCTTTACAGTTACTGTGAAATCACCGGGTTCACCTTCAATCCCTGTGATCTCACTGTAGGTCATGAGTTCAATATTAGGATGGCGGGCCACTTCTGCCAGTTTGGGAGACAGGGTGCACATCGAACAGTCCAGTGTTGGGAATGTCTTATCCAGCTGGGCCATCTTGCCTCCAATGGTTGTGCTGCTCTCGATCAAATAAACCTTTAATCCGCTGCTTGCCAGATCAATGGCGCTCTGGATACCAGCTATTCCTCCGCCGGCAATAGCTACAGCACCCACTAATTTACTCATTTGCACCACCTCTGATTCTCTCGATCTTTTTATTGAATTCTTCATTAACTATCAGGTTCTGGTTAATACCCAGTTCACTCAGTGGAAGACCCATAGCAAGTCCCAGAAGCTGTGAATAATGCACAACGGGTATATCATACACTTTATTGAATTTCTTCTTGATCTCTGTCTGGCCTACATCAAACTGCAGGTGACAGAAAGGACATGCATCAATGATACAATCCACTCCGGCTGCTTTCATGTGCTCCAGTTTATTCACAACCATCCGGAGTGAAGTATCAAGTACTGCCGTACGTGCACCGCCGCCTGCTCCACAGCATGCCATTTTATCCTCATACTCAACACTGGTAGCTCCAGTTGCTTCCACAAGTTCATCAAAGAATCTGGGGTTCTCTGTGCTTCCAAGATGCCTCTCTTTACTTGGTTTGACCAGATGGCATCCGTAGTGAAGGGCAACGTTGAGGTCCATAGGGATGGTCACTGCTTCTTTGATCTTTTGAGCTCCCACTTCCTGGGAAAGGTACTCGATAATGTGGCGCACTTCGATCGTACCTTTAAATTCATGTCCTATCTCCTTCAGTATCTTATTAACTTCTTCTCTGAGTTTCGGATCTTCTTTCATGAGATTGTTGGCATCGACCAGCGATCCGAAACACCCGTTGCAGACAGTCAGGATATCCAGCCCCATTTCTTCCGACAGCGTTACATTCCTGGACGCCAGCGCCAGCCATGTGATCTTGTCAAATGACCTGAACACTCCGGGAGCAGGACAGCAGGAAGCACCTTTTAGGTCTTCCAGTTCAATGCCCAGTTTATCAAGTGTCTTTATAGTAGCAGCTTCTATGCCAGGATATCGGTTGGGTGCAATACAACCCAGGAAGAATGATAATTTGCTCATGATGTTTCCTCCTTTTCAGCAACAAGTTCATCAAAACCGGAAATCTTTATCAGTTTTTGAACCTCGCCCAGTGCGTCCTCGAACTTATGCACGGTAGGTGGAGTATCATCCAGTCCTACTTCCTTGCGCTTCTCTTTAGCTTCGTCATTGATAGGAACTGCATGTCCAAACTTGATCACCAACTGGCTTACCTTCCTGTGATTATCAAGCATAATACCATTATCGATCGCAATGGTCCGTATCTTCAGCAGGGTATCCACATTCTTCACACCCTGGGGACACCTTTCCTGGCACTTGTAACATGTAGTGCAGTACCAGAGATATGGGCTGTTCAGCAGGGCATCCTTCATGCCCAGGTTTGCCATACGCAGGAACTTACGGATATTGTATTCGGGTTCCTGTTCGGCCATGGGACATCCGGAAGTACATCCTGTACAGTTAAAACACAGTACGATCTTTTCAGCACCAGGCTCTTCAAATACCTTTTTCCTGAACTCCATATCAAAATCAGATGTTTTAATAATATCACTCATATCACTTACCTCCCATCTGCTCGGCAAGGAACACTGTAAGGTCCTTAATATCGTAATCGTACTGCTCGACCGATTCCTGTTCATCCTTCATGCAGTTCAGGTGGGCCAGGCACTTGGGACAGGTAGTAATAAGTACCTGTGCATCCACGTCCCTTGCCTCGTCAAGCCGGGCCTTTCTCAAGGCCTTACTCTTGTCATTGCAATTCATCATTGAACTTACACCGCAGCACCAGGCATTGTTCCTGTTGTGTTTCATTTCCACCACTTCACTGCCTGCATTGGTAAGGGCATCCCTGGGCGCATCGTATTCACCCATATGCCTGCCCAGCCTGCATGCATCATGGTATGTCACCTTAATTCCTGAATCAATTCCCAGATCGGCATCCTTCAGGATCTGGCTGATATGAACAACCTCTATGGGCAGGTCATAGTCCTGGCTTAATGTGCGGTAACATTCTGCACACGATGTGACCAATTTTTCGATACCACTCTCCTTTATGAGCTTGGTATTCTGTTCTTTTAGTTTCTCGAAAGTTCCTTTGTCCCCCTGCCAGAGCTGGTCATGCCCACAACATTTCATCTGTATAAGCTTAGGGTCCTGGTCTATACTTTTTAGTAATTTCACTGATGAATCTGCAATTGATTTGAAATCCACATCCAGCTCGAAGAACATATCATGAAAATCGAGACAACCGGGATAGTAACCAATTTTTGAATCATTGTTTCCAACCTCTCCGAGGCTGGTCTTACTCTCGTCCAAGTCTGCCATCAGGTCAGATATCAGGGTAAACACTCCCTTGTGAGCTATATCACCATTTTCATTACTATCCCTTACTTCTTTGATAAATTCAGGATAATCAACGCCTTGCGGACAGCCGTCATAACAGAGGCCGCAGGTCAGGCAGTTCCAGATATCATCTGAAGTCGTCCTGTATACGTTGTTGAGGTAAATAGTGTTTCTCGGCGAGGTTTTGATTACCCTCCTTACCGGACAGATGGCAGTACATTTTCCGCATTGATAGCAAAGTTGAATATTTGAAGACGTAATAGTCACCTACCATATACCATATTATATGGATATTATCTGTACATATAATATGTGTAAATATGTGTAATAATAATTTTGGCTTAGAGATGCACCAAAACTATAAAATCAAACAAAACACAAGATACGTATAATGTCAATTTCTATCGGACTGGCCGGAAAACCCAATTCAGGTAAGAGCACTTTCTTCAATGCTGCAACACTTGCCAATGTCGAGATGGCAAACCATCCATTCACAACTATTGATGCCAATCATGGGGTCACCCATGTAAGAGTTGAGTGCCCATGCAAGAGCTTGGGCAAACAATGCGGCCAATGCCAGGACGGTGCCAGGTTCGTGCCAGTAGAGATCATAGACATTGCCGGGCTTGTCCCGGATGCACATAAAGGAAAGGGGCTGGGCAATGCATTCCTGGATAACCTGGGGCAGGCCGATGCCATCATACACGTGATAGATGCATCGGGGGGCACTGACATTGAAGGTAACCCGGTAGGCATTGGTCAGCACGACCCTGTTGATGATATTGAATTCCTTGAACACGAGATCACTATGTGGATGTCCGGTATCCTGAAACGTAACTGGGACAGGTTATCCCGCAGGATAAAAGCTGAGAACCTGAAATTGGAGCGGGTTATCTCTGACCAATTGCAGGGCGCGGGTGTGAACGAACACCAGGCAAGGGTAGTACTGTTAAAGATGAAAATGCCTGACGACGCGACCAAATGGACGGACGAGGAGATGGT
>CBDUUM010000131.1:0-4161 GCA_965370445.1 uncultured Methanosarcinales archaeon | reverse complement strand
AAAAATGCTCTGTGCCCTCTGTGTTTGATCTTCTTTGCCATGATCCATAAATCATACCTGATCAGAATAAATTAAAAAAAATCCTCCCAACTAACAATAATAGTTTAAACCTCACCGCATAATTATAGTTGATGAACGATCTGGATATTACCATACCAAAAAGCAGTGGTATCTATTCGCTTTTACTGGAACTGGAAAAAGATATGTGCATAACAGTAGGGGCACTGGGAGAGATCAAGTTCCCTGCCGGTTATTATTCATACACTGGCTCGGCAAGAGGTGGCGGCGGTTTTGGCAGGATCAGGCGTCACCTGGACGTGGCAGCCGGACGTAATCCAACCAGGCACTGGCATATAGACTACCTGTTGCCGCATACCATTCCAATAGGCGTGGTGCTGACACACACAGACCAGGACCTGGAATGTCAAATATCAAAAACGATCGGGTCACATACTGGAACGATAGACAGGTTCGGGAGTTCCGATTGCAGTTGTACAGGTCACCTGCACATGGAAAGAGATATGGAAAAATTAGTATATATTGTGACCAATGCACATGATATTGAGGGATTATTCAAAAACTTTATTCCATTTAACATTCATGTATAACAGTCAGTGACTTTTTAATTCATTCAGGATAAATGGACCATGTAAAAAAAAAATTAACCGCAGAGGACACAGAGGTTCGCAGAGGGGCGTTATTTTACTCTGCGTCCCTCTGCGCTCTCTGCGGTTTTTCGAATCGTCCCAGAAAATAATAAAAAGTCTCAACAATCATGTAAGATACATAGGTGCGTTATGAATAACATTTTACGAAGAGGACGCCTGGGATCAGAACAAGATGCAGATGTCCTGAATTATCTTTCATCCATGGATGCGGACAGGATGATATTCGATGCTGACCTGCTCGTAGACATGGCCCATGTGGTGATGTTAAGCGAAGCCGGAATCATAACCAGGGATGAATGTGTACTGATACTCGGGGCCCTGGATTCTATTAAACAGGAAGGGTTTGAAGGGCTTGACAGGTCATACGAAGACATACACATATCCATCGAAGCAAGGCTAATAAATCTGGTAGGCGAAGATACAGGTGGAAGAATGCATTCCGCCCGCTCCAGAAACGACGAGGTTGCCACATGTATCCGTATTGGATTAAGGGATGAACTGCTTACATTGATGCATGAGCTCATCACCCTTAGAAAGTCCATACTGGAGATGGCCCGGCACCATACAACGACCCTGATGCCTGGATTCACACACCTACAGCATGCCCAGCCCACTACCTTTGCCCATCATTTACTTGCCCACCACGATGCCCTCTCCAGGGATACCCAGAGGCTACTGGATGCATACATGAGAACGAACATGTCCCCGCTTGGAGCAGCAGCATTCGCATCAACCGGATTTGAGATCAACCGGGAACGTACACGTGAACTGCTGGGATTTGACGGGATCATTGAAAACTCAATGGATGCCGTAAGTACCAGGGATTTTATCCTGGAATCCATATCCGTATTTTCCAACATAATGACAAACCTGAGCCGGATAGCAGAAGAGATAATTTCCTGGAGTTCAGAGGAATTCGGATTTGTGGAACTGGATGACCAGTATGCTTCCACGTCATCCATCATGCCCCAGAAAAAGAATCCTGATACTGCGGAACTCCTGAGGGGAAAGACAGGTACGGTTTACGGATGCCTGATGTCTGTGTTGACCATCACGAAAGCACTATCCATGAGCTATAACAGGGACCTGCAGGAAGTAACTCCCCACATGTGGAGGGCGGCCGGTAACACCATCAGTTCAGTAACAATAATGACAGGTATGCTTTCCACTATTAAAGTCAATACCGAAAAAATGGAATCTATGGCAGGCACCGGTTTTTCTACAGCTACAGAACTTGCTGATACGATTGTCCGGACAACTGAGATTTCCTTTCGGACTGCACACCAGATCGTAGGTACATTGTCAAAAAGTGATGTCAGGACACTTGAAGAGGTGGATAGGATCGCACTTGAAATAACAGGCAGGAAACTTTCGGATGAGGGGCTTAGCCAGGACATGTTTGAAGAGGCTCTTGATGTCATGGAAAATGTAAAACGGCGTAATGTAGTTGGAGGTCCATCACCAGTCGAAGTAAGCAGGATGATAGAAGAGCGCAATTACCAGTTGTCGCTGAATACTGATACGCTTATGGAAAAAGTCAATTTCATCCATGATGCTATGAAAAAGCTTGATAACATTAAGTCTTCGTATATTGAAAGAGGTAATACATGACAGTAGAAGAAGGAGACAGCGTACTGGTAAAACAGGGTGATCGCACATTTAACGGTGTACTTATGCCCTCAACTACAAGCAACGCTGTCATCAAATTAATGAACGGGTACAATGTGGGATTTGATCCTCACAATGTCACCATGGAGCTAGCTGGGAAAAAACAGGATATGCAGGCTGCAACAGTAGAACTGCCGCCCCATGATCCTGACCTGCCCAATGTATCCATCCTATCCACAGGCGGGACCATTGCCAGTAAGGTGGACTACAGGACCGGGGCCGTGACCAGCCAGTTCACGGCAGAGGATATTCTACTGGCCATTCCCGAACTTACCAAGATTGCTAATTATAATGCCAGGGTATGTTACAGTATCTTATCTGAGAACATGCGGCCCGACTACTGGGTCAGGCTGGCAGAGGATGTCTATAACGAGATAAAGGCCGGGGCTGACGGGGTAATTATCACCCATGGCACTGATACCATGATGTACACGGCAGCAGCCCTTGCGTTTATGGTCGAGACGCCGGTGCCTGTTGTGTTCGTAGGCAGCCAGCGCAGTGCTGACCGTCCCAGCAGTGACAATGCCATGAACGCCATCTGTGCAGCAAAGGTGGCCACAAGCGATATTGCCGGGGTTACTGTGGTCATGCACGGGACGACCTCGGACGATTTCTGCCATATCCACAAAGCAACGAAGGTCAGGAAGATGCACACCAGCAGGCGTGATGCATTCCAGTCCATTAACTCAAGAACCCTGGGCAGGATAGACTACCCGTCCGGCGAGATCACAACCTACCTTGATCATGCCAAAAGGGGGGAGAGGGAACTGGCCATTAATTCCAATATTGAGCCCAGGTGCACGCTAATAAAATATACTACAGGGGCAAGTCCGGAAACCCTGCTGTTCGCTTCTGCCAATTATCGGGGTATTGTTATTGAGGGGACAGGGCTGGGCCATGTATCCACTGAATGGGTGCCGTATATCGAAAGGACGACCGAAGCCGGGATACCTGTAGTGATGACCAGCCAGTGCTTAAGTGGCAGGGTGTGCGACCGGGTATATGATACTGGGCGGGATATCCTGAAAGCGGGGGCCATAGAGGGCGAAGATATGATGCCCGAGGTTGCGCTGGTGAAATTGATGTGGGCGCTGGGGCAGACCGGGGATATTGATGAGGTCAGTAAGATCATGACCACTGATGTGGCAGGGGAGATCACCAGGAGTTCCCGGACCTGAATTCAATTGTAAGCAGAATAGGATTTTATGAGAGGATGTTGAAATTATGAACGATAAACCGAAATTTGTATTTGAATGCCAGGAATGCGGGAAATGCTGTGAAAGGGATGTAACGGTATATCTGGATGATATAAATGACTGGGTAGAACACGGATTGATGTACATGGTACTGCCCCATTTGTCTATAATGGGGGATTTTGGTTCTGTTGCTATCCAACTGGACAAACAGACAAAAGATGATAGGACTGTGTGTGCATTATATGACCTTGAAAAGAGCGAGTGCACCCTGGGTGATAATGGGCCGCTATCCTGCCGTTCGTTCCCCTTGGGTTATAACGGCAAAAATTATATTATTGTGGATTTGGACTGTCCGGGACTGGGGCAGGGCAGTATGACCCCGGAAAAGCTTAACATGATGAGGGACACAGCCAGGGCCGGGTATGAGAGTAAACAGCAGACGCAACATATTCTGCCTATGCTGGAGAACCTGTTTATCAGGAAGATGACATTCGAGTCACAGAAGGCCATGGGAGAGCTTACTCCTGAGCAGAGGGAAGAGCTTGAGAATATCCTGAAGGATAAGGAAAAATAGGTCTGGAACCCAAGATAAAATCCAGGGGATGGAATCTGGTATAGGTGAAATATTC
>CBDUUM010000130.1:0-4214 GCA_965370445.1 uncultured Methanosarcinales archaeon | reverse complement strand
AACAAGGCGGGAAGGCTTGAAAAGATCACTGAGAAATTAATGTCTGCAAATATCAATATCAGGGCATTTACTATTGCAGAAGCAGGTGATTTCGGTGTGATGCGGATGGTCGTAGACAAACCAGAACAGGCCCATAATGTTCTGCACGATGCGGGATTCACTGTATCTGAAACCGATGTGCTGGGTATTGAGATGAGTGATTCCCCTGGTGGCCTGCATGAAATATCCACTGTCCTGGGTTCCAGTGACATTAATGTTGATTATGCATATGCCTTTGCGATGGCAACACATAAGGCCTTGTTAATTATCAGGGTTGACAATGTCAGCAATGCCATTGAAGTGCTGGAAAACAGCAATATCAGGCTGATCAGTATGGAAGAGGTCAATAAGATTTAAATCCAGGGTGTTCCGGGACGGTTGTGTGACCTGCCGGGTAAGCACTGGCGCTGGTGAAAGGTGCCGGAAGGAGGGGGGCGTGGGGAGTGAAAAGTGGCATAGATATTAAAATATATAAATTGTGTTTTTTAAACCGCAGAAAGAATACTAAAAGGGCTTATCAGGAACGACAAAATCGTTGATGTAAGCTTTGGACCTGACCAATATCCAAAATATACACGATTAATTAGAAAAGATGAATGAATGGGTAGTGGAACGGGTAGAGTAGTACTTTATGTGCATCAAGAAAATATATAGGCGATGCACTGCATCTATAACTGTCTTAGCAGGAGATATTAACATATATGGCAGAATCAGACGCACACAAACGATATGAATTCAAACGTCAGCTTGAAGAACTGCGCTCAAAGAAGGGCAGGGGTACAGAACTCATATCCCTGTACATCCCACAGGATAAGCAGATATCTGACGTAGTAGCCCAGCTCAGGGATGAACACGGCCAGGCAGCCAACATCAAGTCAAAGCTCACCAAGACCAATGTCCAGAGTGCACTTGAGAGCCTGATGTCAAGATTGAGGTACTTCCCCCGCTCACCCGAAAAGGGTGTAGTCTTGTTCACCGGAGCTGTAGATGTGGGGGGTAACAAGACCGACCTACAGAGTTTTACTGTGGAGCCGCCCGAACCCCTTATTTCATATAAATATCATTGCGATTCGGCCTTCTTCCTTGAACCTCTTGAGGATATGCTGACAGATAAAATGACCTACGGCCTGCTGGTGCTGGACCGGCGCGAGGCTACTGTCGGGCTGCTTAAGGGCAAGCATATAGAGACCAGGGACCACATGACCTCAAACGTGCCGGGTAAACAGCGAAAGGGCGGCCAGAGTGCACACAGGTTCCAGCAGTTACGTCTTATCGCTATCCATGATTTCTACAAACGCATAGGTGATGCTGCCAGCAAAGTATTCCTCACAGTTGACCATAAAAACCTGGAGGCTGTGCTGATAGGTGGTCCTTCGCCTACTAAGGAGGAGTTCGAGGATGGAGAATTCCTTCACCATGAACTGGAAAAGAAAATACTGGGTCTGTTTGATGTCTCCTATACTGACGAGAGTGGTTTGACTGAACTGGTGGATAATGCCGCTGATGCCCTGATGAACCTGGATGTTATCAAGGAAAAGAAGTACATGGAACGCTTCCTTAAGGAACTTGTAGGGGATAACGGACTGGCAGCATATGGCGAGGAAGAGGTCAGGCAAAACCTCCAGATGGGGTCTGTGGAAGTGCTGCTGATGTCTGAGGACCTGCGAAGGGAGCGGATTGATACCCAGTGTACCCAGTGTGGTGATGTGGATGCTGTGACCGTGACCCGAAGAGCTGGTGAAGATTCGCCTGAACTGGCTCCATGCAAGAAATGCGGTGCAATGGTCAAGGCCACTGGTTCTGTGGACGTGGTAGATGAACTCTCCACGCTGGCGGACCAGATGAGTACGCAGATAGAGTTTATTTCCACTGATTTTGAAGAGGGCGCCCAGTTGATGAATGCCTTCGGAGGAATGGCAGCTATTTTGAGGTACAAGACCAGTATATAACCTTTAGACTAAGAAAAATGAATGAGCGAAAATACAAGAAGATATATGATAAACTGAAATGTGTTGAAGATATCAACAAAATATCAGAGGCATATTCGGTTAACACCGGGGCCATCGCCAATATACTTCACCAGAAAACCGTAAGGAATGTAAGGAAATACCACAGCCGTATAGTTAATAAAGCTCCTAAGCTGGTCAGGTCATGGAAACGGGGAGACACCATACTGGAACTTGCCAGTAAGAATAATTTCCCGCCTGCACTCCTGGCATCTATTATGCTTAGAGAGATGGGTTATAAGAGCAAAACTGTGTTAAAAAACCCTGAAGTGCTTGAGGATAAACGGCTAAGATACGAACTGATAAAGGCAATTGATGTGGATTTCTGTTTCTCGCCCCGGGCCCATTCAGTGCAGAGTGGCCAGGGCAGGATGGGTGAGGACCTGATCCATGAATGGCTTGAGAGTTGTGACCTGGAATTTATTACAGAATCTGATATGAGCAAAGAACCCAACACCAAGACCCCTGATTTTTTGCTTTCTGAGCCTTATAAGATTGAGGGGATCGATGTAAGGTGGATTGAAAGTAAGGCTGTGTTTGCTGATGAGAAGGAGCATAACAGGTACCAGCTAAAACAGTTCAGTTTCTATGAGGACCTGTTCGGGCCAGGAATGGTGGTTTACTGGTATGGTTTTCTTGATACCCTTGTCCCGAACAATTACATGATAACAGACTATACGTTCTTTGAGGTTATGGGTTGTGATGTGGACAGGTTAATTAATCGCACAGTAACGTGGTAGATTCTCCTATTATCTGAAACTCCCACGCCCTGATATTCCGCCCACAACTTCTTCAAGTTCAAAGTCCGGACTTTCCGGGACACTTGCCCTGAAAATATATACATTAAACCCCGATCTCCTGGCATCGGCAATGGCATTTTTCTGCTGGTTGTCCAGGTCGGACTGCAGGGTTTTTACAATGCACAGGGACCTCTGGTCATTGATCTTAAGCAGGAAATCGAACATATCCGGGCAGGTCTGCAGCAGGCCGGCCAGAACGGTAAGTTTGTCCCACCTGTTGGACAGGTGGAAGCTTTTTTCTGCCGAATTTTCAACATACCAGTCACGGCTCATATACGGGTACTTGGAATACTGTTCATTTACAACCTCTACCGCACCTATGATCTTACTGCCTGATAACCTGAGGTCAGTAAATTTCCAGCCCTGTTCGGTAAAATACCTCTGTGCCAGTATATGCCCGATCTGTTCAATGTCCTCTGCCAGGAGATTCATGCTATGTTCCAGACGCTTTTACAATTGATTCAATTAAAGCGATCTCCCGTTTCCCGCCCACATATATGGGTGTGCGGTCCGAGACCGAGGAGGGTTTTACATCCAGCAGGTTACCCCTTCCAGTGGATATGGCACCTCCTGCTTCGCTCACCATTTTACCCATAGGCGTCCCCTCGAACAGCAGCCTGAGTTTTCCTGAATCCTTGCCTGCAAATGCGGGGTAGGTGAATAAACCCCCTTTGTGGAGTATCAGGTGTACATCTGCTACAAATGACCCTGAGAACCTCAGTTTGTAACCTTCGGATTCAAGCTGCTCAATGAACTTCTTATGGTAGGGCAGGTAATCCTTGCGCAATGCACCAGGGGCGTATATCTTCCCATCAGGAATGGTCAGGTTCTCCTGCATCAATGTGAAGCGCCCGTCATTACCCATGACGAACTCATGCACGCCAGTGCCTGTGGTATAGGTCAGTGTAGTAAGCGGTCCGTACAGTATGTACAGGGCACCCACCATGGTATTGCCCGGCTCCAGCACATGGCCCGGGTAAAGACCCACGATCGTGCCAACTGCCAGATTTACGTCTATGAGGGATGAACCGTCCAGGGGGTCAATGGTCACACCGAACTGGTTAGCAGCACCTTCAACCTCAATGATATCGGGCTGTTCTTCTGTGGCGATCCACCTGACAAGTCTTGATCCTCTGAGGGCATTTATCAATACCTCATCAGCCCATTTATCAAGCGCCATCTGTGTTTCACCGTAGACGTTCTTTGTATCGGCTGCCCCTCTTGCGCTTAAAAAGCCTTCTTTGATAACTCCAGCCTGTTCACTGAACAGCATGATCAGCTGCGATAGTTTCTCATCTGTTCCCTTTTCCTTTAAAAATTCATTAAGTTCCATATTTCTATAACCTCCCTGCTCCATTGTCTGTTTTAC
>CBDUUM010000129.1:0-4233 GCA_965370445.1 uncultured Methanosarcinales archaeon | reverse complement strand
CCTCAAGCACAGCCTCAAACCCCTCATCCGGGGCCAGCAGCCTGTCAAGATACACACCGGTAATACCCACCCTCGCCCGCCTGTTCAGCACCCTTGTCCTCTCCTCAACAATATCCTGCCCCACCCCGACCTTCCTGGCTACCGAACCCGGCGGCAGGTCTGACAGCGGCGTTTCAACGTGCCCCTCCGGCGTTGGTTCAATCAACATCAGCCGTTTATCAACACCAGGAACACGGTTATGGACCACATCCTCCAGTCCATCCGGCCCCAGTTGTCCCCCGAAGGCATAGAAATCCAGTTCCCTGGTAGTGGGCTCAACCAGCGGGAACGTGACCATAGTATTCCCTGGCAGGTAGACATGGGCCTTGGCAAGCCCACCCGGCGTGGCCTGTACAAGCTTCCTGCCAGTGATGCCGTGTTCATCCAGCGCCAGTTCCACCATGAACGACCGGACCACCCCCGGAATAATGATATCTATATCGCTGCTTTGTGACACATCACCCCTGGCAAGACTGCCGTATACATAACTTTCAAATCCGGCATTCCCCAGGGAATACATCACACCAGCCGCCATTTGCCTGAAGTTCCCCAGCAGTTCCCACTGCCCTTCCTCATAAGTGACAGTTTTTTGGTGTCCCATGGTTGCGGTCTTGCGGCGCATTCAATATCCAGGATTGGCTTCAATCCTTATAAAACACAAAGTCTAAAATGTAAAGCCCCAATAATACAGGTGCATGAAAATCATCTCAGTGACAGGTTATAAAAAATCCGGCAAGACCACCCTGGTTGAACAATTGGTGCAGGAATTGGCCAAACGCGGCAGTGTGGGCACGGTAAAACATATGCCTGGTCATGACCTGAATCCGGACGGTACAGATACAGGAAAGTACATGAATGCCGGTGCCAGGGTAGTACTGGGTGTAACCTCTTACGGCTCTGCAAAATTCATCCCTGGAACCGACCTTGGGAATGCCCTTGATGAACTGGCCAACAGCGGCATGGACTATGCAGTGGTCGAGGGGTTCAAGGACAGTCGCCTGCCAAAGATCATACTGGGAGACCTGGAACTGCCGGATGAGGTAGCAAGGCTGGATAGTACCCTTGATCTGGCAGATGAAGTACTTACAAACCTGCTCGACATTATAGAGCAGCAGCCTGAATACCATACCCTTGATTCCCTTATTGCAAAAGTGCGACAGAACCCCAGGATTGCAGAAGCAGGAGCAATCGGAAGTTTTACAGGCATCGTAAGGGAGAAGACCGGGGACATGGTAACAAAAAGCCTGGAATTCGAATCCTACGATGAAGTAACTAACAATAAGATCCGCCTCATCGAAACCGATCTGAAAGCATGTGAAGGCATCCTTGATGCCAGGATACACCACCATGTAGGCAGGATAGAAGCAGGGCAGGATATCTTATATATCGTAGTTGCAGCCTCGCACAGGCAGCAGCTCTTCCGGGCCCTGTCAGATGCCATAGAGCGGGTGAAGGCAGAGGTTCCCATCTGGAAAAAGGAATACACAACCACAGGCGAATTCTGGGTGCAAGACCACTCATAAAAAGATTTATTCAATCTTAAACACCTTTATGGAGATGTGAAAAAAATATGACGTTATTTGGTACCAATGGAGTAAGAGGGATAGCAAATTCTGAAATGACAACCGATATGGCCTTAAACCTGGGAAAGAGCCTGGGCACATATATGCACAGGCATGACCTTGGCAGCAGGGTAGCAGTGGGCAGGGATACCCGGATATCAGGGGACATGCTGAAGTCAGCCGCCATCGCAGGACTGCTGTCCACAGGTATGGAAGTGGTGGATATAGATATACTGCCCACACCTGCGCTGCAGTACTATGTGCGTGATAAAGCGGATGCGGGTGTGATGATAACCGCATCCCACAATCCCAGGGAATACAACGGCCTTAAGATAGTGGCAGGTGACGGTACCGAGTTTTCAAGACAAGGCGAAGCAGAAGTGGAGCAGATATACTATGCCGGTGAGTTCCACACTGCACAGTGGAATGAGACTGGCAGTTTTTCAAGGGACCAGACAATCCTCAGGACATACATGGACGGGATCATCTCAAAGGTGGATGCCGGGGCCATCCGTACAGCAGGGCTGACAGTGGTAGTGGACCCGGGCTGCGGGGCAGGATGCGGGGTGACACCTATTCTATTAAGGGAACTGGGCTGCAGGGTCATATCCCTGAATGCCCAGCCCGACGGCACATTTCCCGGCAGGGCACCCGAACCCACAAGAGAGGAATTGGGCGACCTGATGAACACTGTGAAGGCAGCCGGGGCAGACCTTGGCGTAGCCCATGACGGTGATGCGGACAGGGTGGCATTCGTGGATGAAAATGGCGAGTTCCTTGACGAGGAAGACCTGCTGGCAATAATGGCCGGGCATATGCTCGAAGGGAAAAAAGGCAGCGTGGTCACCCCTGTAAGTTCGTCGTTGAAGGTGCGGGATGTGACTGAATCAATGGGTTGCGAACTCCTGTGGACAGCGGTCGGCAGCATAGACGTGGCCCGTAAGATGATAGAGACGGGTGCGGTATTCGGTGGCGAGGGTAACGGCGGCCTTATCTTTCCCGAATTCCAGTACTGCCGGGATGGTGCAATGACCGCAGCCAGGATGCTTGAGATACTTGCCGCAGGCAGGAAGCTTTCAGAGTTGAAACAGGGAATCCCCGAATACCACAATATAAAGAAAAAGATACATGTAAAGAACCAAAAACAGGTAGTTGAAATGCTATTGACCCAGGATCTGCCTGGGGATGTGGGGAATGCCGAGAATGTGGGGGATTTCGGGGACGTTAAAGTGGACCGCACGGACGGACTCAAGTTATGGTATCCGGACGGCTGGATACTGATAAGGCCCAGTGGAACTGAACCGCTTATCAGGATATATGCAGAATCCAGTACAGCCGGGCGCACCGCCGAACTGGCAGGATACGGTATAGACCTTGTGGAAAGAACTGCACAGAAGGTACAGTAAGAGGAGGAGTAATAATATGGATGTAGTAACAAAATTTTATGTTGAAACAGACCTGCCCATTAAAGAAGCAGCAGGAGCAATTGCAGCCGAGCAATCAACTGGCACGTGGACAGAGGTCAGTACCTTAAAGGAAGGCGACCCGGCACACCGGCTGGATGGAAAAGTACTGACAGCAGAAGGTACAACTGTGGAAATAGGATTCCCGGTAGAACTGTTCGAGCCCGGCAATATCCCACAGTACCTATCTGTCATTGCCGGTAACCTGTTCGGCCTGGGTGCATTAAAGAATATCAGGCTTGTTGATGTGGAATTCCCAGACGAACTGGTAAAGGCACATTCAGGGCCGCGTTATGGTATCAAGGAAGCCCGGAACATCCTGGGCGTGCATGACCGCCCCCTGGTGGGTACGATTATAAAACCAAAAGTCGGCCTGGACCCAAAGCAGACTGCACAGGTGGCATATGACGCTGCAATGGGCGGTCTTGACCTGATAAAGGATGATGAGACCCTGACAGACCAGCAGTTCTGTCCTCTGGAGGAACGACTGGCAAGGGTCATGGATATGCTCGACAAGGCAGAAAAACAGACCGGGCAAAAGGTGTTCTATGCAGTCAATGTGACCACAGGGGCAGCACAGATAGTGGAAAGGGCACAAAAGGCAGTGGAACTGGGTGCCAATATGGTTATGGTGGATGTGCTGACATCAGGATTTGATGCACTGCAGGAACTGTCTGCCAATATCGATGTCCCCATCCATGTGCACAGGACCATGCACGGTGCCATTACCCGTAACAAGAAGCACGGTATTTCCATGCTGGTAATATCAAAGCTGGTCAGGATGGCAGGCGGTACCAATCTTCATACCGGAAGCTACCACGGCAAGATGGATATAGATACTACAGAGAACGACCGCTGCCGGGATGCCCTCAGGGGCGAGTGGTCAGGTCTTAAAAGTACATTCCCGGTTGCCTCAGGCGGCTTAAGCCCGCTGAACGTGGCACCCAACCTGGACGGCTACGGTATGGACTGCATTGTACAGGCTGGCGGCGGCGTACACGGACACCCGGAAGGTACTACCTCCGGTGCCAGGGCTATGCGCCAGGCAGTGGATGCCTGGGTGGAAGGAACGTCTATGAACGAATATGCCAAAAACCACCCTGAACTTGAAAAGGCGATTCAGAAATGGGGCTGATATTTATATATTATATCATATCATTTCATAACCA
>CBDUUM010000128.1:0-4255 GCA_965370445.1 uncultured Methanosarcinales archaeon | reverse complement strand
ATCAATGCCTACCGATGCTGCAAATGGGAGATAGTAAAACTTATATTCTATAGAATAGTCTATAATGATTAATAATTTGGATAAGGTGGAATAATGAAATTTGAAGAAATACTAAAAGATATCGAAGCTGAAGGAAAAGAGAAACACCTACCTGTTATTGAGATAGGCAAAGGACGCGGAAAAAGCGAGGTAGATGTTGTACGGGTATTTGTAGGTAAGGAAGTACCGCATCCTAATACCATAGAGCATCACATCGTATGGATAGAACTATACGGAGTGAAGCAAGATGGACAGGTAGTTGATCTTGGCAGAGCAGAATTTGCACCTGCATTCACAAATCCGAATGTCAGATTCCAGGTACCTGTTGAAGAATTCAAGGCTTTCTGTGCACTTTCTTATTGCAATGTCCACGGCGTATGGCAAAACTGTGTGGAGTTATAGACTGGTTAGGTTGATCACATGACAACACAGAATAACCTCAAAGAAGCTTTTGCCGGAGAATCACAGGCTAATAGAAAATACCTTGCTTTTGCAGAAAAAGCTCAGCAGGAAGGATATTCCCAAGTGGCAAAACTGTTTAGGGCAGTTGCAGACGCTGAGACAGTCCATGCAATGAACCACCTGCGGGTAATGGGTGCAATAGGCAGTACTGCCGATAACCTGAAAACTGCGATCGAAGGAGAGGATGAAGAGTTCCAGAAGATGTATCCGGACTTTATTAAAGAGGCAAAAGAAGAAAAGGCATCAGATGCAGTAATCGTGAGTTTTGATGTAGCTAATACGGTTGAAGAGATCCATTCCGGCCTATATAATGAAGCTTTGGATAACCTCGGAAAGAACAAGGAAGTTGAATATTACGTTTGCCAGATATGCGGCAATACAGTAAAAAGTAACCCGCCCGATAGGTGTCCTGTCTGTAATGCACCGAAAGAAATGTTCAAGAAGATCGACTGAGGTATAGTACATGCCTAAACTGACAATAATATACGGGACCGGCACAGGTAATACCGGCAGGATGGCAAAGGCTATTGAAGAAGGAGCAATGGGTGCAGGGGTGGAAGTAACCATAAAAAAAGTGGAAACGGCTACTCCGGCTGATATTGAAAATGCAGATGCTATAGCTATAGGTTCTGCCACATATAGGGGAGCAGCCATGCCCAGTGTTATTAATTATGTGAAGGCAATGGCAGACCAACCCCTTGAAGGGAAGACCGGGGCTGCTTTCGGATCATACGGCTGGAGCGGAGAAGCAGCTAATGTCATAAGTAAAATGCTGGAAAACTATGGGATGGATGTAATTAAGCCCAACCTGAGAATTAAACGCCAGCCTTCCAGTGATGGTATTGAAGATTGTAAGAAATTGGGAAATCAAATCGCAGATAAGATCAATAAATAAATTCTGAATAAGAGGTGAGCAATATGTCAAAACTTGCAGTAGTATATCTAAGTACAACAGGCAATACTAAGTTAATGGCTGATGCCATAGGAGATGGTGCCAGATCAAGGAATGTGGATGCAGAGGTAAAGAGTTTCTATGACTGGAAACCTGTAGAGGCTGCGGCTGCCGATGCCATAGCTATTGGCTCATCTACATTTCATTATACCATGCTTCCCCCTATAGAGAAATTCGTAGATGAGTTGGTAGGGGCTGGAGCAACAGGAAAAGACGGAGCTGCCTTTGGCTCGTATGGATGGAGCGGTGAAGCCCCCATAATGATCGCTGAGAAAATGCGAAATGGTGGCATCAATGTACTGGACCCTGTACTGAGAGTTCAGTATAAACCAAATGAAAAGGATCTCAAGGAATGTAACCGGCTGGGTAAGGATCTGGCAGAAAAGATCAAATTAAGTAATAAATGAGATTTTTTATTATTTCCTAGACGGTTGATAATCATAGAGAGCACAGAGAAAACAATAACGCTCTGTGCTCTCTGTGTTCTCTGTGCTCTCTGTATTCTCTGTGGTTAATCTTCTTTGCCATGATCCATTTATCATACTTGATCAGAATAAATTAAAAAGTCTTTACTATTATTTGACAAACTATTTCAATACAATTGAATATCACTATAGGAATACAATAACATTAAGTTTCATTCTGTGAATGGTGTTTGGTTTGAACGGCAATACCCACAATAGCCTGTATAATGCGGTAAGTGAAATAGGGCAGTCCAGGACTGTGAGGGCTGGTAATGAGTGGATACTGGTATTCAGGACCCACACACAGGAACCAGATGTAATACAAGATGTAAAGGATGTGCTTTCCAGCCTCGATATCGAGGATATACGCTACATTGATTCACTGCTGCTTATCGGCAGTAAAAAATCAGTAAAGGTTGACACCAGCCTGGTGGAAGACCTGGTTGGGGACAGGACCAGAACACCTGTGATAATCACCAGTATGAAGGATGAGATCGACAGGGATTTCGGGTTCAAGGTCTATGACAGAGGTCCGCACAGACGGCTTGCAGCCAGGATACCCATAATCGAGATCAAGGATTTTAAGGATGAATTCACAAACAGGATAAAAGACAACATTTCAAATGACGGCAGCATTACCCCTGATACCCTGGATGATATACTTTCAGTCTACCTGATAGCAGATGAGACCTATGTCAGGATCGATCCCGGGACGTTCTTCCAGGAGATATTCGACCTTCCGCCAAAGGTCATGTCTAAAACCGCTGAAGCTGAAAGACCGACACCATCTGACCGGATAATACTTGGCGAATCGCCCAGGGAACTGGTTGAACTGGCACTTAACAGGTTAAAGCAACATGATATATACCGCGATGTGCAGTTCGTGGAGGCGGCAGGGCTGCCGTATAATTTTGATGCCCTGGCAGTGCAGGAAGATGACGGTGTGCTGATACAATACATGGATGCCCCCTCGGATGATGATATATTGCCTATGAAACTATTCATGGAAGCCCTGAATGTCAGGGAAGGATGGATACTGACAAGCATACCCGACGGTGATAGTCAACCGCTCAATAAATGGGAAAAAGATAGCATATCTGTATTGACAATAAATGACCTGTAAATATAATACAAACAATACGAACGGGAGTATTCATCCAGATGGTAGATACTGATAATGAAAAGAACATGGCCATTGATAAACGCATGCGCTCGGGAAGCATGAACCTTGACGACCTGCTGGGCGGCGGGTTTGAACATGGTATTATCACACAGATATATGGTGCTTCCGGGACCGGTAAGACCAATATATGTATGCAGCTTGCTGTGGAATGTATAAGGACCGGGGAGCGGGTAGTGATAATCGACACTGAGGGCTTTTCTGCTGAACGCTTCAGCCAGATAGCAGGAAGTGAAGCAAGGGAACTGGCAAAGGACCTCATCATCTACGAACCTGCTGATTTCCAGCAGCAGTACTCTGCAATTACGGATGTTGAAAAACTGGCAGGTACCGGCATCAGGCTGATCATCGTGGACTCGGCCACCCTTTTTTACCGGATGGGCCTGGTTCCGGATGATAACGGGAATGTGCACATCAGGCGGCAGCTGGTCGAGATGCTGGCAGGTCTTCACAGGCTGGCAAGGAAGTTCAACATGGTTGTGTTGATCACAAACCAGGTATATACAGACGTTGAAAGCGGAGAATTGCAGCCTTTGGGCGGCAATCTCAGCGAACATCTGTCAAAGACTATTATCAAGATGGAACGAGCAGGCCGGGATAAGCGCAGGGCTACCCTGGTCAAGCACAGGTCAAGGGCTGAGGGGCAGTCTGTGGAGCTTACTATTTCAGATAAAGGTGTTGAGTAGGGATTGCAATGACTGAATTGTTGTTTACCGCTGCCATGCCTTTTAAACGCAAAGGGACTGATACCATTAAGGAGACCGAGTTTGTCATGGCTCTTTCAATGGACCTGGGCTGGTTCAAACCGGATACTGCCAGGGATTTGATCAGCTCAGCTATTGAGAACGGCATTATTTCCAGGGAAGGAGACATGCTCAAGGCACAGTTCGGTATCAATGACGTACAGGTACCTATGGGTTTTAAGCCTGATGTGTCCCAGTTCCGGGAGAAAGAGGTGTTCGAGCAGATCATTGAACGCATTATGATCAATACTGGTCTTGAAAAACAGAAGATCATTGCCGAGATCAATAATAGCCGAAATGAAAAAGGGGGGCTGTTCAGTATCGAGGTGCTGGGGATACTGATGGCAAGGGAATATGGTATCCAGGTTGATGACCTGATCGGGAAATCGTACAGGGGTTTATTGAAGGGATAAAT
>CBDUUM010000127.1:0-4276 GCA_965370445.1 uncultured Methanosarcinales archaeon | reverse complement strand
TTGCATCGTCTGTGCATGTTGAATTGTTGCCGCCGCCGGGCCTGTTGTGCTGGAGGAGCGGCCGGTGGTGCGGGGGGCGGCCAGCATTTACATACCCCCTGGCTTTCCATTTCCTGCCACCATCACGGCACTCCGGCGTCCTCTCCCTCACCAAATTGTAATATTACTTTCACCCCGCTTGGCTGCATTTTATATCAGACTTAGGCAATATTAGAGATACTACAATATTAGAGATTACTACTAACAGCCCCCATCAGCAATATAATCAGCAATTTTCGGTATGAATATGCACCAAACACTCCAGAAATACTTTGGCTATACAGAATTCCGTCCGCACCAGGAAGACATTATCAAGGATGTACTGGATAAAAAAGACACTTTCGTGTTAATGCCAACCGGCGGCGGGAAATCGCTGTGCTACCAGCTTCCTGCACTCCTGATGGAAGGCCTGACCGTGGTCATCTCACCGCTGATCTCGCTGATGAAGGACCAGGTGGACAGTTTAAGATCAAATGGCATAGCAGCCGCATATCTCAATAGCACCCAGTCCTTTGCAGAAGCAGAAGGAATTACAACTGCTGTCCTGGATGGACGTATCAAGATCCTTTATATGGCACCTGAGCGGCTTTTAATGTCCCATACCCTCAGATTACTGGAGGATGCGAAGGTCAGCCTGTTCGCTGTTGATGAGGCACACTGCATCTCTGAATGGGGGCATGATTTCAGGCCGGAGTACAGGAGGATCAGGACATTAAGGCAACAATTTCCACACGTTCCCGTAATTGCCCTGACAGCAACAGCCACTGCAAAAGTACAGAAGGATATCACAGGCCAGCTAAGCCTGGCTGGCTGCAATACCTATATGGCAAGCTTTGACCGGCCCAACCTCCTCTACCAGGTCCGGTCCAAGCAGGATGCGTACGATCAATTACTAAAGTACCTGGAAAAAAGCAGGGGCAATTCCGGTATAATCTATTGCCAGAGCCGGAATACCGTGGATTCACTAACAAAAAAACTCCAACGAAGCGCGTTCAGGGCCCTGCCATATCATGCAGGCCTGTCCGACATCCAGCGGGCCAGGAACCAGGAAAGTTTCATAAAAGACGATACCGACATCATTGTTGCCACTATTGCCTTCGGAATGGGGATCGATAAACCCAATGTGCGTTTTGTCATACATTATGACCTGCCAAGGAACCTTGAAGGCTACTACCAAGAAACAGGGAGAGGAGGACGGGACGGATTGGCTTGTGACTGCATCCTGTTCTTTAGTCATGGGGATCGTTATAAGATTGAGTATTTCATCAACAAGAAGAACAGCAAAAAAGAGCAGGACATTGCATTGGCACAGCTCAGGGCAATGACAGATTACTGCGAGAGCAGTACCTGCCGTCGTGGGGTATTGCTAAGTTACTTTGGTGAGGATGTAGGGGTAACAAATTGTGGTAAGTGTGATGTCTGCATCTCACCCAGGGAAACATTTGACGGCACTAAAGCCGCACAAAAGCTTCTGGTATGTGTGGAAGAACTTGACCAGCGGTTTGGGATGAATCATGTGATCGATGTCCTGATCGGCTCAAAGAATAAGAAAATAACTACAAAACGCCATCACCTTCTGAAAAGTCATGGAGCAGGGCGCGATTATTCCAAAGCACAGTGGCAAGCCATTGCCAGGGAAATGATACAGCAGGGGATGTTGTGTGTTGAGGGTATCAGGTATCCGTTACTGACCCTGAACCAGGATAGCAGGGAAATAATTGATGGAAACCATGCGGTCAGCTTAGTGAAACCAACAGAAGAGAGGCAGATAATACGCCATCGAAAGAATAAGTCTGCCGAAACCGGGTTATTCGACAGGTTAAAACGGCTCAGGAAAACACTGGCTGACAAAAAGAACCTGCCGCCGTATATCATATTTTCAGATACAAGCCTGGAACAGATGGCTTCGAACTTACCAGCGACACAACAGGAGTTTTTGGACATAACAGGCGTGGGAGAGAATAAGTTGAAAAAATATGGTGATGCATTTTTAGCCGAGATCGCAGAACATACTGTAGGAAAGCCTCTACAAAGCCCGGAATTGCCCCGGGCTGTGCAAGGTAAGCTATCTGCCACGCACCAGGAAACTCTTAACCTTTACAGGCAGGGTCTTACAATCCAGCAGATCGCCAATACCAGGAACCTTTCTGCCAGTACCATTATTACCCATATAGAGAAACTGATCCTGGCAGGCGAGATCGAGTCCATAGACGAGTGGGTAGATACACACAAACAGCAGGCTATCCAGAAAGCAATATCAGATGTTGGGGCCGATTACCTGTCCCCTATCAAGGAGAAATTGGGCGATGATTGTATGTATAATGAGATTAAACTGGTGCGGGCTACAGTAATGGCGGCCGCATGCCAAGTTTAGGTTACTGAAGTCTTAATTCTTAATTTCTGTTTTTCCCAGGAATCTGTCTGCTGTTTTAGCGTCGCCGAACACATCCTCTCGCTGCCCCTTCTTATTAATGAACACTCCTATCAACACCAGCAGCAGACCCAGTTCAGGATTGACCTGCACAACGACTCCTCCCAGCAGCACTAAAAACATTGCAGCCATGCCCTTCATTGCACCTTTACGGTAGGATTCCAGTCTTGTGCGCCTGAATATCCGAATATCCCGCAGGGTCAGGAACGCAACCACTGCAAAGGCCGCCACAGAGATGGTAAAATACATGTTTCACCCCTGTTTCTTATGCTGCAGGTATTCCTTGATCATGGCAGGGAAAGACTTTGCTTCCACAAACCTTAATCCCAGTTGTTCCGCCCATTTCTGCACACCCATATCCGATGCCACTACAGCCGCATCAAGTTCCTTGGCCAGCAGCAACACATCAATATCAGGGCCACTGTCCAGGATACCGTATCTAAGGGCCGTGCGGTATTTATCCCTGAACTTTCCTACAACACTACCAATGACGTCACGTTCAATTTCTATCTCAATATTTTTTTTATCCTGTGCACTGGACGTGAGAAATAAGCATTCGGTAGCAGCTTCCCAGATAGCATCCTCTGCAACTGTCATACCTTTGTTAATACGGCTTCGCATGTAATCCACGTATTCATAGAATATCTTTGAAGGTATCTTTACCTCGTAGCGGTCCGGCGTTTTTTTAACCAACCATGTATCTATCTTGGCGATTACTTCATCATCGCAACCGTTGTTCTTGATAAAACCAAGCAGTTCATTATAGACAGACGGGTAGGGTATATAACAACTTAGATCGAATGATAATCTGGCCTCTGCAATAATGTCCATGATGCTGCTAACTCCCTCACACAGGGTCTTGTACCCTTCCCTCTCCCTGGTTGTAGAGTCTGTCAATGCACTGGTATCAAGCACAAATCGCTGTCGTAACATAATAGAACACCCAATGACATATTGACAGTTGTAGATACTAAAGTTTTGCTATATGAATTGCCGGTATTCCAATAGAATTTATTTTCTGTCATCAAAACATGTGATATCTTTCCTTATACGGTGCTTTTCTGTCATATCCACTTTAATAGTCAATCATAGTCAATCATTGTTAAATATGGATACATAAATATATCAGTTCAATTCTGTACATCATGGGATAGGTGCAATGTATAAGCAGGAATATGAAACTGTCGAGATTATTAACAGCAATGCCCGTTCATCAAGGTTTACTGCAGCAGTAGAAGAAACTGTAGAACTGTATGTGAATAATGTGTGGATAGCTTCTATCTTAGCATCTCCCGGAAAGCTTGAACAACTGGCGATTGGATATCTTGTTTGTGAGGGGATCGTTAGTGCTTCATCTAATATCCGGGATGTCAGGATTGATAGCGAAAACAGGATTTTTGCAAAAATCACCAAAAACGACCATTTCGATATGGGGCTTGAGATCCGCTCATCCGGATGCATAGGTGTTAACCGGGAGAATAATGAGGATGTCAAGGTGGAGTCTGATAGTCATTTCCACCCTGATGTCATACAAGGTTCACTTCACTACCTGGAATCTGAAATATACCAGCAGACCAGGGGCACCCATGCCGCTTGTATTATTAGCAGGCAAGGTGATTGCATTGCCTGTGCCATTGATGTGGGGCGGCATAATGCAGTTGATAAGGCCATCGGGCAGGCAATAATGGATGGTTTCAACCCGGGTGAGCACTTTATCCTGTCCACAGGACGACAGCCGGCTGGTATGGTAATGAAAGCAGCACGTGCAGGTATACCCATGGTGGTGACAAAAGCTGCCCCCCTTAA
>CBDUUM010000126.1:0-4357 GCA_965370445.1 uncultured Methanosarcinales archaeon | reverse complement strand
TCCCTGGACGGGGGACCTATGAACACGGCCCTGTCGAACCGCCCTGAACGTATCAGGGCAGGGTCCATGATATCAGGCCGGTTAGTGGCTGCCACCACCACCACATCCTTTAAAGCCTCCAGCCCATCCATCTCTATTAAAAGCTGGTTCACTACCCGTTCCAGTGCTTTGCTTCCGGCATCCATTCCCCTTATCGGTGCCAGGGCATCGATCTCATCAAAGAAGATTATACACGGTGCCACCTGTCTTGCTTTCCTGAACACCTCGCGGATGGCCTTCTCACTCTCTCCCATCCATTTTGACAGCAGTTGCGGCCCGCGGACACTGATGAAATTGGCATTTGTTTCTGTGGCCACGGCCTTGGCGATCAACGTCTTTCCGGTTCCGGGAGGACCGTAAAGCAACACTCCTTTAGGCGGCTGGATGCCCATCTCCCTGAACCGATCCGGTCTGCTGAGAGGCCATTCAATTGCCTCCATGATCTCCTGGCGCCCCTTCTTTAAGCCGCCCACCTGGTTCCAGGTCACAGTGGGTATTTCGACCATGACCTCACGCATGGCAGAAGGGTCGATTTCCTTTAGTGCATTATCAAAGTCCTCTGCTGTAATCTTTATTTCATCAAGCAGTTCCGGAGGTATCTCCTGGTCAAGATTAAATTTCGGTATAAAATGCCTCAACCCTTTCATTGCCGATTCCTTGCACAATGCAGCCAGGTCTGCCCCCACGAACCCCAGGGTATGGTCTGCCAGTTTTTCCAGGTCCACATCATCTTCCAGGGGCATACCCCTGGTGTGTATCTGTAAGATCTCTAAACGATCGTCCCTGTCAGGGACCCCTATCTCTATTTCCCTGTCAAACCGTCCGGGGCGCCGTAGTGCAGGGTCAATGGCATTGACCCTGTTGGTGGCACCTATAACCACCACCTGGCCCCTCTCACCAATCCCATCCATCATGGTAAGCAACTGGGCAACAACCCTGCGTTCCACTTCACTTGTGACATCTGACCGCTTACCTGCAATAGCGTCCAGCTCATCAAAGAATATTATACCGGGCGCATCATTGGCAGCTTCTTCAAACATATCCCTGAGTTTCTTTTCACTTTCACCATGATATTTACTTATAATCTCCGGGCCTGCAATAGAATGGAATTTTGCACCACTTTCATTAGCCACTGCCCTGGCTATCATAGTCTTGCCAGTACCGGGCGGCCCGTGCATCAAAACACCCTGGGGTGCACTGATACCAAGTTTTGTGAATACTTCAGGATGCTTCAGGGGCAGTTCTATCAACTCGCGAAGGCGCTGGATCTCTTCGCCCAGGCCCCCCAGATCCTCATATGTAATTCCTGTACTGGCCACTATATCATAACCACTAGCAGGCTTCTCCTGCAGTTCGATCTCGGTTGTATCCTTGATTATGACCGCACCTTTTGGTTCCACTTCCACGGCTACCAGACGTATGGTCTGACCTGTGTTCATCTGGCCCACTATGGGTTGGGCAACAGTACTGACAACCGGTATTATGTCACCTTCCATAAGAACCCGCTTTGATATCTGGCGTTTAACAAGTACATCTGCCGAACCACCGAGCTGGATGCCCTCCCCTTCAGTGGGTGCCAGGACGACCTTTTTTGCATCCTTTGGTACAGCTTTCGTTACTGATACCTGCTCACCCAGTCCGACACCCGCATTCTGGCGGGTATAACCGTCAATTCTTATGATATTGGTGTCCCAGTCATGGTTATCTGCTCTCCAGACCTTAGCAACAGTGGTTTTTGTACCTTCAAGGAAAACAAAGTCGCCCACAGAAATTTGAAGTTTCTGGTTGGTATGTGGATCAATCCTTGCAATGCCTTTCGAAGAATCAGCAGGATAAGCTTTTGTGACTTTAAGTTGAATTGGCTCCAATTGTTTTCCGTCCTATAATGTAAAATAATTTATAAAATGTGTTTATTGAGTATATATAAGTATTTTTCCAATAAAAGCTATCTGGTTAGCAATATGGACACGACATCAAAAATTCTTGTACTTGACCCATTTTCAGGGGCATCAGGAGATATGTTTATAGGGAGCCTGCTGGGCCTGGGTGCCAATAAGAAATTAGTTAAAGAAGCAATGGAATCGGCAGCAGACGTCACTGTTAACATTTCCGAAGTGAAGCAGGGGCTGTTATCTGCAATTAAAGTGGAGGTGGTCCAGCACTCAGACACCAGGAAGACATATGCCCGGATGGTGGAACAAATAGAGTCTGCCGGACTGCCCGGACAGGTGGAACAGGACGTGCTGGGCATACTGGAACTAATGGGGAAAGCCGAATCCAGGGTACACGGTACGCCACTGGATGAGCTGCACCTGCATGAGATGGGGCAGCAGGATGCCGTTGCTGATATTGTGGGTGCGGTGTCGGCGTTCCATAACCTGGAACTGTCCCGCTTCCGGGTATTGTGCATGCCGGTTTCAGTGGGCGGCGGGTATGTTGACACAGCGCATGGACTGCTGCCGGTACCGGCCCCGGCAACTCTTACCATACTGGATTCATCGAACCTGGTGTGGCGTGGGGGGCCGGTAGAGCACGAACTGCTTACACCGACAGGTGCCGCCATACTGGCGTACCTGACCGGAAAGTATGGTTCACCTTGCCCGGAATATCCCCTGATGACCTCGTCTGTTACAGGATACGGGGCAGGTTCAAAAGAGACTGGTATGCCCAATGTGCTGCGCTCGGTGCTGGGCAGGCTGGATGCCGGGCTTGCAGTTGACCATGTAGAGATGCTGGAGACCAATGTTGATGATGTGACAGGAGAGGTAGTGGGATACCTTATACAGGAACTGATGGATGATGGTGCACTGGATGTCTCGGTGATACCTGCCACTATGAAGAAGGGAAGGAGTGGATTTTTGATAAAGGTTGTCTGCAGGTCTGAAGATACAAACAGACTGGCATATAGGATCATTGCAGTGACCGGAAGCCTGGGGGTGCGGCTAATCCCTGTCAGGCACAGGCTTACTGCACGGCGCAGGATGATGGAGGTAGGGATACAGGCAGCAGGCAGGCCATATCAGGTACAGGTGAAGGTGGGCTGTGACAACAGTGGGAATGTGCTGAACATTTCTGCAGAATTTGAAGATTGCAAACGCATCGCACAGGAGACAGGTTTGCAGATGAAGGACCTGATGCGCAGGGCAGAAGAATCGGCAAGGCTGCACCTTGATACAGAATAGAATAATTTAACAATACTGTTGACCTTTGGTTGCGACATATGAGAGATAAGGGCGAGACCAAACACGATATACTGGATAGACTTGAAAGTTACAGGGCAAAGGACCTATCCTATGACCGGGTGTTAAGCGCCATGTGCACCCGCCCGCATCCAATCGCAGTTGCCGCTCATGAAATGTTTTTCGAGACCAACCTGGGTGATGCCGGGCTGTTCCCTGGCACTCAAGAACTGGAATGTAAGGTAGTCAGGATGCTGGGTGGTATGCTTGGCGACCCATCAGTGCATGGCTATATTACTACAGGCGGCACCGAATCCAATATACAGGCCATGCGGGCTGCCAGGAATTCGGGAATGAGTACAAAGCCTAATATCGTGGTGCCCGAGTCAGCACATTTTTCATTCGATAAAATAGCTGACATTTTGAAGATGGAACTGCGTAAGGCAGAACTTGATAACAGCTTCAGGGTGGACCCGGGGTCAGTGGAGTCGCTGATCGATGACAATACAGTTGCAATTGTTGGTATAGCAGGTACTACCGAATTCGGGCAGATAGATCCCATCAGGGAACTTTCGGATATAGCTGTGGAGAGGAAACTGTTCCTGCATGTGGATGCGGCATTCGGGGCCTTTGTGATTCCCTTCCTTGGCAGGGAATATGATTTTGATTTCAGGTTGCCTGGAGTATCTTCCATGACAGCCGACCCCCATAAGATGGGGCTGTGCACCATTCCGGCAGGTGGACTGCTGTTCAGGGACCCATCCCACCTGGAAGGGCTGCAAACCAGGACGCCCTACCTGACCATCGATACCCAGCATTCCCTGAGCGGAACCCGCAGCGGGGCAGTGGTCGCAGCCTCATATGCTGTTATGAGGCATCTTGGTATGGAAGGATACCGCAGTCTGATGGATTACTGCATGGGACTGACCCATCGGCTGGTTGAGCGTGCAAGGGGTTTTGGTGTGGAGCCGTTGGTTGACCCGGTAATGAATGTAGTAGTGCTGGACGTGGGCGATACTGCTGCTGTAAGGCAGGCTCTTGCAAAAAAAGGCTGGTCCACATCAATAACACGCGATCCGGTGGGAATGAGACTGGTAATAATGCCGCACCTTACTGAAAGTGCAATGGATGAGTTCCTG
>CBDUUM010000125.1:0-4367 GCA_965370445.1 uncultured Methanosarcinales archaeon | reverse complement strand
TAAACGCAGATGGCGGTTCAATGTATCTGCGTTCATCCGCGTTTATCTGCGGTTTTATTTTAATAATGACCCCCGCCAGTTCCGCCACCTCTGCCGTCCGGTCAGTGGAGCCATCATCGATGACTATGACCCGGTCCGCGTGCTGTTTGGTGCACAGCACCATGCTGTCGATAGATACCTCCTCGTTGAAGGCGGGGAGGATGGCGGTTATGGCGGTCAGGTAAGCACCTCCGGGAAGTTGGTTAGGTGGATGCGAGTGGTGCGCTCCGGCTGAAATATATTAATAGTGTTATTAAATTCACATCTGTGTTCATCTGTGTTTATCTGTGGTTCCTTTCGTGCTACCATCGCCGTCCTGTCCGTGCTGCCGTCGTCCACCACCACCACCCTATCCACATGCTTCTTGTAGCCCAGCACCATTTTTGCGATGGCCTGCTCCTCATTGTAGGCAGGCATGGCTGCGATGGTCAGGGTCATGCATAAACCTCCATGCAATGATGAATAATTGAGATTAACCGCGGATGAACGCAGATAAACGCAGATGGCGGTTCAATGTATCTGCGTTCATCCGCGTTTATCTGCGGTTTTATTTTAATAATGACCCCCGCCAGTTCCGCCACCTCTGCCGTCCGGTCAGTGGAGCCATCATCGATGACTATGACCCGGTCCGCGTGCTGGCTGGTGCGCAGGACTACAGAGCCTATGCTGATCTCTTCGTTGTAGGCGGGGAGGATGGCGGTTATGGCGGTCAGGTGAGCACCTCCGGTGGCTGGGTTTGGTGGGTATGGGTGGGGGGCTCCGGCTGAAATATATTTATAGTGTTATTATAACCGTATCTGCGTTCATCTGCGTTCATCTGCGGTTCTTTTCGTATTGGTCTTATAGTATCATCCCACAGCGTCACGCATGGCACACCCCAGATGCACGCCTCCTCCTGCACGCCCCCCGGCTCTGTTAACACCAAGCAGGCATTGTTCTTAAATCTAAAAAAGCCAGGATTGGAATAACCTGGATATTCCTTATTAATAGAAACTGCCCGT
Organism: uncultured Methanosarcinales archaeon; assembly: GCA_965370445.1. GTDB lineage: Archaea > Halobacteriota > Methanosarcinia > Methanosarcinales > Methanocomedenaceae > Methanocomedens_A. The sequence goes on along the minus strand of CBDUUM010000125.1, from coordinate 3,327 downwards.
GTCACGTGATCTTCTCCCGTTGTCAGTAATTGCCCATGTTTACTCGCTTGAGGTTCCAGTTGAAAGATAGAGACCGGATAAACATTTTATCAGTAAATACCATAATCCTGTGGTACTTCTGTTAAAGGTCCTGTTGGCTCCACAAAGTTACCAGCATAACCCGGATCAACCTTGCAGGCTGCTCAATACTCCCTATCACTCAAATTTTATACACTTATATTAATAAAGACACATATATAACTTACCAACCCCCTTCAAATTCTATTATCATAAGTTCAATTATTATGTTGACTTGTGATTTTATCAACCTTTTTTTATAATAATGCATCATTTCCCGAATATTTTTCAGACATAGATTTACACGAACAGGCATATATCTGGTATTTATCAAACACTAACAATCACAAAACTTTAGTAGACTCATAAGATATCGATACCGGACAACCTTAATCCGTGTAAATCTGTGTTAATCCGTGTCTTAAATCACTTGAAAACCATTCAGTGGCATTCAATATCTTTTATTTGTTAAATCATCCCTCACTTAAACCTCAATATCCTCTTATATTCCTTTTCACTGAGTCGAAAACCCGCTGCCATGAGATCATCAATTGCCGTCTTAAGGTCCAGTTTTCCATCCTCATGTGCCAGCAGCAAAATACCCAGTGTTCCTGTGATCTTCAAACCCAGTGACTCTGCAGTTCTTCTTCCATCACCATCATCAATTATCAGCAGAGCATCCTTTTCCCGTGCCAGCAAGATAGCTTCTGCTTCTCCTCTATCCAGGGTTATACTCAGCGATTCAACAGCGATCTTATTTCCTACGTTTCCAACTTTGATCCACTCTGCAGATGCTGCCTCCTCCGCACCCGACAGATTTCCGCCCCGTGTTACCACCTCATCAAAGACCTCTTCTGGAATGTGGATTTCTCCAAAGTATTCCCTCAATAAACCAAATTTGTTTATCCTCGAAAGTGCAATCAACGGAGTTGAATTTGATACAACTATCATCTGCCCAGAACTTCTTTTAATGTCTTCAGATCCTTTTTCGCATCTTCAGCAGTATAATCCACTGGCACTCCCCTTTCATTCAGCAGCATCAACATCTCCCACTTATTCCTTACGCCCGCAACTTCTGCTGCTTTTCCGAGGGACAGCTTTCTCTCTCTGTAAAGCTCTACTGCCAGTGAACGCCTTATGAACAGGTCCAGCTCATTTTCACTGGTTTTTGTCGCCGCCAGAAAAGAACCCGGCAGATTAACCCTCGCTTTAACAACTTGCATTTTCATCACCAAATTTTTCAATATTAATATTGATATTGATGTTTTTACATTAATGCTGCATCACTTTTTCAGGACTTTTTCCGTGCATATTCCTTTGCACATTAGATTCAGTTATCTTACCGAAATATTTCATGAATTCACCGAAAACATTTGCCCTTGCTCTCCATAGTTCTATACCTACTGGATTGTCATTATCATCATATTCAATAAAAAGGTCCTCACCGACTTCAACAGTATCCTTGACCTCCCCTTCCCTGATAAGCAGGTACAGGATATCAGAATCCTCATCGTATCTTGATTTCATCCAATTTTCACCCATCTGCCATTTTCTTCTCTTGCCTTTACTATATCAGTCTTTGATGTATTTATAATTGTGACCAGTTTTATTATTTCACTACCTGAATAAACAACAATAAGCTTATGATCCGGCTTTGATTCCATATTTCCTACTGCTACAAGATTTCCAGTTTCAATATCCAGCAATATTTCATCCGGATCATTAATTATAGCATTAACCTCGGACTTTGAAATCCTCCTTTCCTTTAATTTTAATTCAGCATGCCTGGTATATTCGATATGCATTACACTTACCTCATATTCTGGAATATCACAAAGCGATTTTGCAATTCGTCCGGTTTCGCCACCTCTGTCGTCCTATCCGTACTGCCGTCATCAATGACCAGCACCCGGTCCGCGTGCTGGCTGGTGCGCAGGACTATGCTGCCTATGCTGATCTCTTCGTGGCAGGTCGGCATGGCTGCGGTGGTCAGGGCCAGGCGGGCACCTCCGGAAGTTGGGTTTTGTGGGTGGGGATGGAGTGCTCTAGCTGAAATATATTAATAGTGTTATTAAATTTAATGATCTGATTTAATCCGTGTAAATCCGTGTCTGAAAGATTGGAATAATCCTGCAAGGCAGTAATGGTAACCATCATCAATTCACCTGAAGTTATTTTCACCCGATAATATTATTAATACAGACTCAACATATATAAAAAATGTGGTAATTTCCTGACAATTCTATGTTTCCGTGATTTCTTTGCCATTAAGATGTAATGCGTTGGCATCAAGGATTTCCACTTTATGGCCATCTTGTTCCAAAACAGACGCTATCCTTGCAAGGCCCAGCGGTGGCTGCGGATACCTGGTATTCCAGGGTGGGTTGATCAGGACCGTTTTCATGTTGTGTTACCTTGATTGGAAATATATCTGGACATCACTTAATAGAGTAGTAAACAAACTTTGCATATTCATTCATAACAGTATGTATATCCCTTCCATCTGTCCACCATTTTTCAGGTTTGAACCAGCTGTTCTCAACAGGGCTGTACATAAGTGTAATATCATCATTGTTAAAAACTCTGCCAAACAGCCATGCTGCCCTTCGCATATGATAAGGAGAAGTCACTACGATAGCAGAAGTGAAATTATTTTGCAGCATAATATCCCTTGCAAATAAAGCATCCTCGTAAGTAGTAGTGCTTTTATCTGCCAGCATAATATCCTCCGGCAAAACGCCCAGTTTCACTGCTTCTTTTTTCTGTAATTCTGCCCAGGTGGTGTTTAAGTAAGGGATGTCGATGTGACCGCCTGTCATAATGATGTTATCAGAATAATTTTCATTATAAAGTTCAACTCCGTATGATACCCTCTCACTATCTCCGCCAAGAATGATTATAACATCTGATTGCTGCAGGTTTGTTTGTATGGTAAGGAAAGATGCAATGCCTGGCAGCAGATAAAAGTATATGGAAAAAATCATAATGGGGATCAAAATAACAACAAGTGCAACAGTTGATATTATCCGCTTCCGGTTATTTGTATTTATGAATTTCATATTATTCTTTTTTCCATGATCGGACCTGTATCATTTCCCTATGATTTTTCTTAACACGTATTGACACAGATTTGATATTTATCAAACACTTTCAATCACAAACTCAATATAATCTTCTGACATCGATTCCAAACAACCGTAAATCTGCGTAAATCAGCGTTAATCAGCGTAAATCTGCGTCTAATATAATTGTTGAAATCACTGGATTTTG
>CBDUUM010000124.1:0-4393 GCA_965370445.1 uncultured Methanosarcinales archaeon | reverse complement strand
AACATGCCGGCAAGGTACAGCCCATCAACACCGGTCTTATACGGCAGTATCCGCTCAGCATACCCGGTCTCATACACCGGAGCAGTCTGTGCATCCCGCCCCAGTTCCCACCAAAGTACAGCCGACCTGTCAAACTCCGGATACTGCTTCTCAAGCCCATCCAGGAACATCCCGATAACTTCCTCCTCGCTCCGGGTATACAGTGGGTCCTCCTGGTCCTGGAAATACGAAGCAATATAGAGCAGGTGCTCACCTGCATAATCAGAGGTTGGCATAAAATTAGTATGCTCGATCAAAGCCCCGAACGGCACATCAGCCTTGATGTTCAGCCAGTAAGTGCCATCTGTCATTAGGGGCTTTGACATCCCAAGCAGGGCACAGCATGTACCCTGGTAATGGATGGCGCTCGGGTCAAATCCGGAAATGCCCGGTTCTACCAGGGACGCCAGGGTTACGGGAGGTACTGTGGATATCACAGTATCACACGACAAAGAACCCTCTTCAAGCCTTACACCCGAAACCCGGCCGCCTTCTATCAATATCTCCCTGGCACCGTTACCTGTTATGATACGGCCGCCATTTTCTCTTATTGAATCAGCCAATGCAGCTATCAGATGGTGGAATCCACCCCTCATATATCCCAATCTCTCACCTTCTGCGCCCCTGTTTGAGCGTATCTTGACCCTGCCCAGTAACCAGGCAGCACTGACCCTGTCGGCGCTCGAACCGAACTTGCTGTTCAACAGCGGCTGGAAGAAATTATTGTAAACCCCGCTGCCTGCTATCTTCAATATCCATTCCCCTGCCGTGATGTCATCGTATGACCTGACATCCCTGACAAGCTTTGTGCGCAATACCAGTAGACCCAACCTGAATATATCCAGCAGGGACATGGGTGGGAACTTGAGTATCTCCAGGGGTGTGTTCATGGGATATGCCCTACCGTTCCAGTAATAGCCTGTGGTACCTTTGACCCATTGCACCTGCACTGCCAGGCCCAGTTCTTCAATCAGTCCTATCAGTTCGGTATCGCTGGAAAAAAAATGATGGTAATATTTTTCTATATAATAATCATCAATGTGGCCATCAGTGTGGTCATCAATGTGACCGTCAGTATGTTCATCAATGTGGTAACTCTGTGTCATACCCCCCAGTGCATCGTCCTTTTCTACCACGGTTACCTGATGTTCATCTGAAAGCCGGTATGCCGCTACAAGTCCGGCCAGCCCGCCGCCAATTATTACTATCTTGCCCATGTTTTCATATCCAGCCCTTATTACCTTTTAATTACCTTATTGATTATTTATCTATAGAAAAGCACCACTCCGTATTCACTCTGCGGCCTGTCCAGCTGCCGGTACATAATAAACCTATAATTGATGTCACCAGGTTTAAACCAGTACCATGCCATCTTTGCACTGTCCAGCCGCTGGTAGTCATCATCCACTACCTGCTCTACGTAATCGGCATCCTCGTCATGTACAATTATGATGGGCGCATCCAGTACCGGGTCATTTTCCAGATTCAAACTCCATTTTACATTTTTATAATGGCGTATCTGCCACAATAATTGCGTATCCATCTCATTATCCGTGACCTGTATCTCAGTATAAAAGCCTTTGTGCTTATCAGCAGTTTCATGCAGGGTGGCCATGAACTGCTGGAATTTCTGGGGCGGCTGGCTGGCCTGTATCAATGGTTCGGCCGGGTCCGCATAGTTATTGTAGTTTAGGTTATAGCTGGTATAGAGGAAAAAAGCTGAACTGAATATTAGTATGACCACAAAGGCGGCCTCAGCCCATCTTGGCCGCTGTTTCAGGGAAGGCACGACCTCGCCCAGGTATGCACCTGCGATCAGTACTGCCGGAAGAAGTGGATGTAGGATCAACCAGGGTACCTTCTCACCTATATATGCATAGGCTGCAAGGCTGGCAGCCAGCCAGTAGACCAGAAAGACCATCATTGGATTTTCCCTGCTTCTAATGAACCGTGTAACATAGTCTATACTTCCCAAAAAGGCAAACAAGGCTACCGGCAGTTCATACAGGAAAAGCAGTGGGATATAGTAATACGGCGGCCCTCCGATACGTTCTATCTCATGCATTTCATACCAGTGAGAAAAGGCATTGAAAGTGGCACCCTTTACGGCTTCAAGGTCTTTGAAGAAGTAAGAGTAGAATGTCACGTAAATAGCAAGGAACACCACTATGAACAGACCGGGATCCATCAATATCCTGAACATGTTCTTCTCAAGTGATGCGATGATGCCAGGTTGCTGGTGTCTGTTGCGGTAGCCCAGCCATATCCTGTATAATACATACATTCCTACCGGAAATCCCAGCAGTGCAATGGTAACGTATGCATTCTCTTTGGCAGTGACTGAAAATGCCAGTGCGGCAGAGCCCAGTGCTACATATATGAGCCTGTTGGGATTATTTCGCTGCTCAAGATATTTTGCTGCACACACCACGGCTGTCAGCGTGAAGAAGGTGATGAATATGTCGTTACGGAAGAACCGGGAGTAGTACAGGAAAGAGGGTGAGAAGGCAAAGAACGCTGCCGTGATAAGCCAGCCCTGGCGGCCGAGGTAATGCCTGAAAGGATATACCAGCAGCACCATACCCACACCGGCCAGTGCAGGAACCACACGGGTTGCAAAGTCAGTATCCCCTATGATGTTGAATATACTTGCTGTCAGGAAATACAAAAACGGACCGTGAAATACAGGGTTGTATTCATAATTGCCGTTTGTGAACAATTTGTAAGTAAATGAGCCTACAGCAGCCTCATCATGGTGAAACGGCCTAGCATCAAGCTGGTACAGGCGCAAGGCTGTGGCTGCTATTATTATGACAAGGAAGATGATAAGGTCAGGCTCTTTAAAAAATGGCCTTTTGTTTGTTGTTTCTGCCCCTCTCATGTTGTCCATGACTTCTATTGGATTATATTTAAGCATATTCAATCGATGACTCCTGGTTCCCATTTATTTCAAATACGGTAAAAATTAAAATAACAATCTTTATCAATCATTATGTTTATCCGAACATAACCATGACAATTAAAAATCATATATTATCAATCCTAACGATATCCTTACTGCTTGTAGCTATATTCTCAGTAACCGGATGTGTTGACAGCGAAACGACTCCAGACGGTGAAGTAGACGACCACGATATTACCGCCACCCAATCCGCCGGATCTGACGAAGAAGCAATACTCAAGATTTTCCACGCCGGCAGTCTTAGCGTACCCATGGCAGAACTGGAAGAGAAGTTCGAAACGCTTCATCCGAATGTGGACGTACAGCGCGAACCAGCAGGCAGCAGGGCGTGCATTAAAAAGATAACAGAGCTCGACAAACAGTCTGATATTCTGGCATCAGCCGATTATACCCTCATTCCCACAATGATGATGCCGGAATATACAGACTGGTACCTTGCATTTGCGAAGAACCAGATAGTCATAGCCTATACCGATGACAGCAAATACAGCAGCGAAGTAGATCAGGACAACTGGTTTGAGATACTCCGCAGACCTGATGTGACATTTGGTTTCTCAAATCCAAATGATGACCCCTGCGGCTACCGCTCAGTAATGGTAACGCAGCTATCTGAAGCCCACTATAATGATGAGAGTATCTTTGACGACCTTATGGGAGACAATACTGCAATAGAGATGACACTTGACAATGGAACCTTTACAGCAGTAATGCCAGCCTCTGAATATATTGAGCCTAACACAAAAAAGATAATGATGAGAAGTATGGAGGTTGAACTTTCATCTGCACTTGAGACAGGCGAGATCGATTATTTCTATATTTACAGAAGTGTTGCAGTACAGCATGGATTCAATTTTGTGGAACTCCCGCCGCAGATAGACCTGAGCTCAGTTGATTATGCTGATGAATATAATACTGTCAGGCTCAAGACCGCAAACGGTAATATAGTCATAGGCACGCCAATCGTCTACGGAATCACCATTCCAGACAATGCAATGCAGCCAGAGCTCGGAGTCGAGTTCATAAAACTACTGCTTAGCACTGAGGGACAGAATGTATTCATAGACAATGGACAGCCCCCTATCGTACCGGCTGTAACAAATGATGCAGAAAAAGTACCTGCTGAACTGAGAGCATTACTATAAACAAACGACTCTACCAGGGGAGTGGGGGCTAAATTTCCCTGGCAGGGTTAAATTTAATACAATTAGAATTTGGTAACACCATCGAATGTTAAGGAAAAAGCAGGCCAGATATATGCTTACAAGTCGAAAAGCACCTGAGCCACTAATGCTCGTATTTCTTTTCCTGGCTCTTGTGCTGCTGTTATTTGTTGTTGTAACGCTTGCCAACATGGTGATAGAGCAAGTAGTCACCGACCTGCCTGCACTTATC
>CBDUUM010000123.1:0-4481 GCA_965370445.1 uncultured Methanosarcinales archaeon | reverse complement strand
GAATATATAGGCATAGCTGATGATGATTTTGTTAAATTATATGATAACACCGGAGGAGAACTGCATTCCTATAATACAGGTGGCACTATTAACCACATAGGTGTGCTGGATAACGGCAATTTGATACAGGGCGGTGAAAAGCCACCGCAGTTATCTGCCGTGGGTACCAGGGGTAATGAAGTATGGAACTGGGAACCCGGTATATCCACTGCAAAGGTCCTGGCTTTTGATTATTCGGCAGGCGGCCAGAACCTGCTGGTAGGCACCCAGGATGACAGGGTATACTACCTCAACAGTGAGGGTAAGTACATCTGGTTCAAGGACGTATTCGGTGAAGTTGAAGATGTGAAGATATCAGATGACGGTGAAAGGCTGTATGTCCTGACAGATGATAACAAGATACATTCCTTTGATAAATATGCCAATAAGAACTGGGAAAAGGAAATTGATATTAACACCGTTGAGATCGAGATCAGCCGGGACGGGAGTTATATCCTGACAAAACCCTACAATGCAGCCGATACTTTTTCATTTAAGAACAAGGTCTATTTGCTTGACCTAAACGGCAATGTGAAATGGATGAAACAGATGGGATCGGACGTAGGGGTTATCGGCATATCAGAATACGCTGAATATGTGGTTATCAGTGAGGACAAGGACCTGAGGATGTATAACCTGAATGGTGATGAAATGGCAACATACCATCTTGATAGCCAATACGGGATGTTTTTCGTATGCCTCGACATGACCCCGGATGCCAGTAAAATGGCCCTTGGCACCACAAACTCACTGTTAGTATTCGGGTAATCCCGGATACTACTTTTTTTCTTTTATCAGTACTGCCCTGGCAGGCCCCCCGTCACCGTTAGCTATCTTTAGCGGCAGGCATACCAATAAATAATCACCTGCTTCCACATCTGTCATTTCAAGCCCTTCGATCACCACGATACCGGCATCCAGCAGGGTGTGATGGACCTCATATTCCTCATCCAGAGCGCCTATGGAAATAGCATCGGTACCAATAGTCTTAATCCCGATATCCACGAGGTATCTGGCACATGCCGCCGAAAGATATGCCCCACAGGAGGCGCTTCGGCTGCCTTTTAATAAAATAATTTCCCCTGCTTCAAGCGGACCAATATCACCGGCTTCAATGGGCCTGTTAATGGAAGATAAGTCCAGTACCCTTGCATTACCTACAAGCGTGTTCATAGGCAGCATGTCAATTCCAGCCCCATCACGTATGAGGTGCAGGGGCGGGTCCACATGGGTGCCGGTATGTGTTCCAAGAGTGATACGTGAAATATTGTAGGAGTCGCCTTCATCAAGCCCTGATACCCTTGTGATCCGTGGCCCGGCATCTCCGGGGTACATCTCCATATCCGCCTGGATGGTCCTGGAGATGTCGATTATCTTCATACCATCAGCTCAAAACCTACTGTGGGCTGCTGCAGTCCGAAATTCGTAAGGACATCGGGGTGTATCTCACCAAAAGTACCGATATCATTTCCATCAACCATGAGCGCTGCACGCCTGCCTTTTAAAAATGCAGGATCGTCGGTTCCGGTAATTGAATATTCTATCCCCCTCTCACGCATAACAGCATCGACCACACCCCTGGCTTCAGTAAAATTAGATGCGGGATGGATACTTACTGCTGCCAGGTGTTGTGTGGTAATACCATCCACTACCACATCCCCAACCTCAAAGATACGCTGTGGCAGTTCACGGTGCTGGTTCAATGACAGTATCTCCATCAGGTTCGGCAGGATAGTGGTCCTGATCATGGTCTGGTCCTCGCTGATAGGATGCTTGATAGGAGTGGCCTTTTGGTCCGGACTGCGCAGCATGTTATTGTAATGTACCTTTTCGCTTGTAAGGGTGAAAGGCATTACCTGATTATATCCTAACCCCGGCATTATCTGCAGTATCTCATTGCGCCTGATGGATATAGGGTGCTGCTTCCCCACTGTTACGGTCTTTGGGATAACAAGAGGTATGTTATCATAACCATATCCGATCGAAATATCCTCCAGGATATCCCAGGTATGCAGGATATCTGCCCTGTATGCAGGGGAACTTACATCAATGGATCCTTCTTCGTTTATGGATGCCCCGAACCTCATGCGCTCAAGTTGCTCTACGATCTGTTGGGGCGTGAGGTCAATACCTATTAGTGATCTTACTTCATCTGTTCCAAGACTCCACTGTTCAGGTGTCAGGTCAGGCGTAATGATGTTATTTTTGATACCATTCTCAATATTGTTCTCTATACTTTTCTTAATACTATTATCAATGCTATTCTCAATAGTCACCGTCCCGATCTTACCACCCCGCTCGGCCAGGGAAGTTACCACAATATTAAGTGCTGTATATACATTCTGGTCCAGACCGGTCACATCAATGAACAGGTCGCGGGTTTCATGGCTGACCCTGGTAAGCTGTCCGTTGATTATGGGCGGGAATGAAAGTACCTGGTCTTTGGCATCAAGTATCAGGGGATATTTATCGAACCCTTCCATGAGATGGGCGTATTTCACTCCCTTTGGATGGCGTTCAAGTATCTCCTGCATGGTCATGGGTTCTTCAAAATCCAGGGGCACAAAACTGAAATCAGGATCCGCTGCCACATACCTGAATGGTGGTTCAATATCGCTTATATCGTGTATGCCGATAGACACTTTTTTACGGTCCCTGCCCAGGCCCCAGTGCAGGTCCTCCTGAAGTGCCATCAGGCTCTCAATGCTGTAATCATTGAACTCAAGTCCCCTTACCACTGCACAGCCCAGGTAAGGCCGGATATTCTTGATCCCATCGTCCAGGGTAATCCTGATACCAGAATCCTTTACATTATATTCAGGCAGACCGGTATGTATATCAAGAAAACCCCTCATTGCCCTGGCAACACCTTCGGGACTGTACAGGTCAGGTCTGTCAGGGAAGAATTCTATATCTATGTGGTCATCTTCGATACGTTCGATATCTGCACCGATCATGGGAACCCGGTCGATAAAGGTATCCTTGTCGGTCCCGATGAGTGTTTCAATATCTTCGTAGTATAACGTGATTACTGGCATTTTGATGACTCCTGTTACAATTATGCTGCTGAAATATATTACTTGGGTATATGTGTATCAAATAAATGCCGGAATATCTGGATTTTGGTATCCACTTCAAAAAGCATGGTATTTTGACCGGATTTACAGGATTTACAGGATGTTGACGTTGCAGTATATCCTGTCGATCCTGTTAATCCTGTTAATCCTGTCTAATAATTTTTAAATTGCCCTTAGATTTGAAGTGGATACGAATTTTGGAACAATACTGACATGGTTCCGGCTAAAGAACTTATTTTATACACTTGTTTTTATATCTATTTCACATTCAGTTCGCTCTTTAGTTCACCAAGGGTAGCAATGCGCTCTGCAAAAGCATTATGGATGTGGATACTTTCTTCATTGATCTGTTTAATGGTTATGATCGCCTCATCCGGCAGGTCAGTGAACTCCTGTACGATCTTTTTAGCCATTGTCCTGACACAGTCCTCCACGAACTTTGGGTTCTTATGGGCTGTTTCCACAAGCATTGCCTCATCATTGCGTTTGAGTAATTCGTATATATTGGAACTCATTGATCCTTCTATGATCCGGATGATCTTATCAATAGAGACCTTGTGGCCGCTGGAAACCTCAATGGATATTATGCCTCTCCCTCTCTGGTTATGCGTTGCCATGGGGATATTGCTAAAGAATTCATAGATTGTCTTGCTGTCCACATTCAATCTCTTCAATTCTTTTTCTGCCTTTTCCCGTATAATCTCCTGGGCACAGGGACAGGCTGTTATACCAATGACCTCGGCACCGACCATCTTTTTCACAGAGACTTTATTTTCATCCTCACGTAATGCCGTAGCCTCTGCAAAAATGTCCACCACTTGCTGGCACTTCACTTTATTAATGGGCGTGGTACGCTTGATTATGTACTCGCTCTGCATTATTACCTCTGCCCTGGTGGCATATTCGTGCCTGTCAAGCAATCTCTTGGCAACCTCTCCGCAGAGTTCTTCAATTTCGCATACCGGTGAAGTGAGCGCTTCCTCAAGTACCTCATCGATGGCCTCGAAATTCCGTGACAGATTTGCACCTTTACGATCTGAAGGAAGGTCTACGAAAATATCAAATTCTGATATTAATATTATAGGCCGCTTCTCTGCCCTTGAAACTTCAACCAATTTCTTAACGTTAGTTACTCCAACTCTTGTTAGTGTTATTGGAATATCTGGTCTGTTTGCCTGTACATCAGGTAAATGTATTACTGGTAAATCCATTTGGCTATCTCCAACTATTTACAGAATGAGTTGAATTGCTTTTCAGGTTTACAACTATATTTCTATGAGATAATATTAACGATTCAATTCGGGACATGCATAAGAAAATCTTCCCTTCGCTCAGATTTACCTGCGTACATAATCTTATAGTTAT
>CBDUUM010000122.1:0-4484 GCA_965370445.1 uncultured Methanosarcinales archaeon | reverse complement strand
GTAGGTAAGAAATGCTACGATATCTTCAGCGGGGGGCTCTGCCATACTGAAGATTGTCCACTTAAGAAGATACAAAAGGGAGAACGGTTTGATGAACTTGAATGTGTCAAGACTCGATCAGACGGCAAAGAGATACCGGTTCTTGTGAATGCTGCGAGATTAGAGAAGAAAGGTAAATTTATTGGGATTGTAGAGGATTTTAAAGATATCACAGAGCGCAAGCAGGCCGAAGAAGAAATTCATGAACTTCAACGTTACAATCGTGGATTGATCGAGGTAAGCCTTGATCCTCTGGTCACCTTTGACCAGGAAGGGCTTATCATGGATGTGAACACGGCTACAATACGGGCTACAGGCAGAAGCAGGGACGAGTTGATCGGAACACCTTTTGCTGATTATTACACTGACCCGGAAAAGGCGCATAAAGGTGCAATGAAGGTCTTTGAAACCCGGGAGATCAGGGATTACGAACTGGTCATGAAACCAAAGAATGGGGCCCAGACCACTGTGGCGGTCAATGCTTCAGTATATGTGGACCAGACAGGAAAAGTTGTGGGCGCATTTGCTGCGTCACGTGACATCACCCTACAAAAGAAGGCAGAGCACGAATTGCAGGAAACCGTCAACAGGCTTGAGGTTTATACTACCCGGATAAACAGCCTGATGGTAACCATGTTAGACCAGATCACAGTGGAAAAAACAAAAGGAGTGATCCTTGATATCTCAGGATTACCGCCTGATGTTGAAGTTGCAGAACCGTTGATCAACATTGCAAAGTTTGCAAGACAGCTCGGTGCCACATGTATTGTCACAGGCATTAAACATGAGGCAGTACAAAAATTAACTGATGCTGGTGCCAATCTGGCCCCTATAACTACTGAAGGGTCATTACTCGACGGTCTGCGATATACTATAGCAATGATAGATGAGGAAGAATAAGGTGGAAACATGGTCGAAACCAAGAAAGAAAAGCTGGATCAGGTGTTGGCCAAATTTATGCAGGTCGGACAGGTAAAAGCAGTGGGTATCGTGAGTGTGGAAGGCCTGCTGATAACATCTATAATGCCGCCTGATATGAATGAACGTATTGTGGGTGCGCTCTGCTCGACAATTATTGCAAGTGCGGAAACTGCAAGTTCGCAGATGGGAACCGGAGCGGTATCTGAGGTAAACATTAAAACCGAGCATGGGATATTGCTGCTCAAACCTGCAGGAGAAAAGGCTTTGCTTTTTGGCCTGGCTGAAGTGGAGGCCCAGTTCGGGTTGATAACACTGGAGATCGAGATTCGGAGTAAACAGGTCCAGGATATACTTGAAGAGGTATAGGATAATGGACTTGAAGAAAACCTACATTCCACGGCTGGATGATATCCTTGGCGGGGGTGTACCGAAGGGAAAATCGATGTTGTTCCAGGCAGTGCCTGGTATCATATCTGATGTCTTCGGGTACCAGATCATTTCTCAACGGGTACAGTTGGACAGTGAGATCGGTTTTATTTATACTAATACCAGAACACCGATTGAGATAGAGCGTGTATTTGACAAATATGGATGGGACCTGAAAACCCCCTTAAATTCCGGGCAGATATTTTTTATTGATTCTATCTCAGGAATGATGGGTGTGCCCCCGATGGGCAAGTACATTATTGATGATCTTGCAAAAACTGAAGAAATAGTTATACCTGCAATTGAAGATATCGCAGGTGGAACAGCTGTGATTGAAAACATAGCTACTTTAATTGATTCTATTGGTGCAGATAACACAATAAAATGTATAAAGATGTTGAATGAGGCTGCCGCTAAGCATGAAGTGAATATTGTATACCTTTTCACCAGATGGGATTATGAAGACCGGTTAGTTGAACAATTAAAAAACCTGGTCGATTGTGAAATACAACTTTTTAGTATTGAAGAGAAAGTGATGTACAGACAGGTATTCATGGTGGTAAAATCCAACTGGACCAAGGCATCCAAATGTAAAACTTTCTTTGAGCTTGCTGAACCCGGTGGGGTTATGGTATTTATTCCGAAACTCCTGGTAACCGGACCCTATAATGCAGGGAAGACCACTTTTGTCCATGCGATCGCAAAAAAGGCCGTTTCTGTGGAGCGGCAGGCATTTGAACTGTTTCCGACCACAGTGGGACTGGATATCGGGCATATGGATTACAAAGGTTTTTCTGCTGATGTCTTCGGTACTCCAGGGCAGGAACGGTTTGACCTGCTGCTGGAACCGCTGTCAAGGGAGGCTATTGGCACGTTTATTATAATTGACTCGACCAAACCTGATACGTTTGCACGGGCCAAGGAAATGATCAATATGTGCCGGGCAGAGGCTTTACCTAAAGTAATTGTTGCAAATAAGCATGACCTTCCCGGTGCCCTTACACCAGATGAGATAAAAAAGCGAATGGCTTTATGGGAAGATATCCCTATAATACCTGTTTCCGCCCAAAAAAATGAAGGTGTGGATAAAGCACTTGATACACTTTTCGATCTTATATACCGAGTTTAAATGATACCTAAAATCAAGACTGGGATTGCGGCTTTTGATGAATTGATAGGTGGTGGACTGCCAGATAATACTATTACACTTATCTACGGTCCTCCCAAGACCGGAAAGTCTGTATTGTGTTACCATTTCCTGCAACAGGCAATGTCTGATGATGAGATCTGCTTATATTTAATGACAGATTATAACCTGTTCCAGCTTGAAGAAAAAATGATGCAGTTCAATTGGTTCATTCACGAATATTTGCAAAAGGAAATGTTGTATGTACTGGACATTGCCTCCGGATCAATTGGTGCATCACTAAAGGAGACTGCTACGTTCAAGATGTCTTCTCCGCAGAATCCAACTGAGATCGTCAGTAAGGTAATTGAAGATTTGCAGTATATCTACCAAAAAACCCATAGGTTCAGGTCTGTTCTTGATTCGACGACAACATTGTTCACGTACAATTCCCCGATACTTATTGTACGTGTACTCAAATCATATGTCATGAGGATCAAAGTAGCCGGAGGTGCCGGGATAATTGCTTATACTGAAGGGGCTGCGGACTCCCAGATCGAAACGATGTTAAAGGCAACAGTGGACAACATTATACATCTTGATGGTGAGAAGATAGATGTTGAAGCAATGACCGGATGTGATAATGTTTCAGCTAATTACAAGATCACTGATGAAGGATTTTGTATAATTTGATTATCCAAGAATCTGTTTTGTCCGCCTTGCAAGCATGATGATGCCTATGGCTACTATACCCATTCCGAGATTCCTGAGTATTCCTCCATCAGAAATTTCTGCAAAGGCAGCAAGTAGATAAACCATATGTATTATACTGCCCAGCAGGACGATATACCAGCACTGCTTCCAGTATTGAAGCTTTGTTGACCTGATTGCAAAAATACTTGCATATATCCAGAACAACTCGATTATAAGCCTGACAACTAACTCTACTGTAATAATCACAATAGATATCTATTTGCAAATAATGATATAACTATTTATTCTATCTGGCTGCATTTCCAGCACAATAATGATTTCAGGATATCCTTTTAAAGTTGTATTTGTAAAAAACGCTAACATATCCAAAGGTTTATCTAAAATAATTACTTAGGGAAAGGATACTGTAAGCACTGAGGGCTCGTGGTCTAGCAGGTTATGACGTCGCCTTGACATGGCGGAGGTCCGGAGTTCGAATCTCCGCGGGCCCACTCTATTCACATCTACTCAGGCACAGCTACTCTGGCCAGTAGCGGGCCGCACACGTATGAAGCCCTGCGGGCTCCATACGTGGACTGTATATTCATACGAATTACAAAAGCAGGCTGCAACTGGATAAAACGAAGATTTGATATACCATTAAAGAAAAGAGAATATTCCTACCTGCCCAGGTAGCTCAGTCTGGGAGAGCGCTGCCCTGAAGAGGCAGTTGTCCCCGGTTCGAATCCGGGTCTGGGCATTTGTTTTTTAATGTACAGACATGCAATCTGGTCGAACAGTTACCTCTGCAATTTGCCTGGAACCTGCTGTAATAAAGTATTCATCTGGTTCCAGATGGAGTTCAATAGCTTCTTTAATATTCTTCAAAGCTTCTTCGATTGTTATTCCTTGGGAAATACACCCCGGAAGCGGGGGTACTTCAACTTACTACCTTCCCATCCACCAGCCTGATCACCCTGTCCGTCCGCTCTGACGCCCAGGGGTCATGTGTCACGATTATCACAGTCTGCCCACCATCAGACAGCCACCGCAGGATGCCGATGATGGCACTATCTCATAATCTAGTGATTTCTTCAATTTCTTGCAAACTAAATCAACCAATCTGTTAATTATACTTTTTTTATAGTCCTTGATTGTTAAAAATATGCCTCATCTCACCATAAAACCCAAAAATTGTAGATATATTGGAGTGCACCCCTTCCAGCGGACAGCAGTTTAATATAAGCCACAAAGGGCGCACAGAGAAATGTAAAAACGC
>CBDUUM010000121.1:0-4488 GCA_965370445.1 uncultured Methanosarcinales archaeon | reverse complement strand
TGCTGGCGGTCCTGGCTACCATGGCCAGGGAGATCGTGAAGGATATACAGGACATTGAAGGGGACAGCAGGGCCGGTGCCAGGACACTTCCCATTGTTATAGGTAAGATGAAAGCTTCACGTCTGGCTGCTGTACTGGGAATAACAGGAATTGTACTGAGCCCGTTGCCCCTGGTCTTTAATGTGAACAATGCATTCGGTGCATCCTATATGGCTGTGATCTTTGTGGCAGATATACTTTTTTTGGTGTCTATTAACGAGATTCTATTGAGGGACAACGCAGAAAAAGCTTCAAAATTACTAAAGATGGCCATGTTCGTAGCTTTAATAGCTTTTATAGTCGGTACAGTGATATGAAGCTGAATTTAAGGTGTTTGGATTAGTTTGTCTGGAAAATCAAAACATAATTTTTAAATAGGCGTATCTATAAGATATAATCATATTTTACCTATGGTTTAATATTATAATTAGGGAGGAACTACAATATGAAAGATAAAATCTTACCAACAGCAGCAGTTGAACGCGTAATAAGGGCAGCAGGTGCACACAGGGTCAGTGCCACAGCTAGTGACGAACTGGCAAAACACCTGGAAGAATATGGCATTGAAATAGCAACCAGGGCTAACAGGCTGGCAATCCATGCCAAGAGAACCACAGTCAAAGGCGAGGATATTGCTGAAGCTTTAGAGCAGATGGAGTGACTCTGGAAAAGATCAGATCAATTCGTTGATCTTTTTTGAAATATCTTCCATCCGGGTTGTCGCAAGGTCCATATCAGTCTCAGGTTTCATCAGGACAAGGAACAGTGTACTTTTATCAATCTTCTTCAGGGCGATAATACCGTCTTTAGTGAATGTTAAGTTATAATCATACCCATTGAAATCAAGACGTTGGGAAAGGTTCTGGGTATGGTTATACACAATAGATGAAACTGCATGAGCCATGTTTGCATTGATATTACTATCAAAATGACTTGATATCTCAAGTCCGTTTGAAGAAGAAATACCTGCACCTATTACTCCTTCTACTTTATTGCAATACTCAGAAAGCAAACTATTTAATATCTCAGATATCATTTTTCCCAATTGTTGTATAACCCCCACTGAAAAATATTATAAAATTATTAATACCAAGTTACTTTAAGATATTATAAATATTTCGATGGTTTCTCTAAAATAATATAATAATATAATAATATGACTATAATAAATAAATTCAGGGAACGGGACATTATTTCACTTATCACGGAATTGCTTGAAGCCGGATCAAAAACAGGATCGGTCTGTCGCCCGATAGTAGGACCGGGAAATGATGACTGTGCGGTCATCGATATGGGAGACTCCGGACTCCTGGTAGCTACAACAGATATGCTTCACAGGAAGGCCGATTTTCCTTCCGGCATGACACCATACCAGATGGGATGGATGAGCATTGCAGTAAACCTGAGTGATATTGCTGCCATGGGGGCCAGGCCGGTAGGGGTCATGACAGCACTTGGACTGCCACAGGACATGGAAGTGGATCTTGTTAAGGAACTGGTGAGCGGAATGAGTGATTGTGCCCGCAGGTATGGTACTCAAATTATTGGCGGGGACGTTGACCGGCACGATGAACTTACTATAGTGGGGTCTGCGCTGGGAATGGTTGATGCAGGACAACTGGCTACGAGGAAGGGGGCCAAACCGGGTGATCTGGTCTGTGTGACCGGAGAATTGGGTACTGCCGGGGCCGCACTTGAGGCATTGCAGCAGGGAAGGGATGTTGACCCGGAAGTACTGGAAAAATTCTACATGCCAGTGCCCAGGATAGCAGAAGGTATGGCATTGGCAGGTTCGGGCTGCCTGACCTCTATGATGGATATCAGCGACGGGCTGGCACTGTCCCTGCACGACCTTGCCGCTGCCAGTGGTGTGGGATTCCATATCAGGGCAAGTGATATACCGGTGCACAGGTCTGTGCGTGATATGGCTCCTGTTGGGGATAAGGTCGTCGAGGATCAGGTCGTTGATGATAAAGTTTTTGAATGGAGTCTATACACAGGCGGCGATTTTGAACTGCTGTTCACCCTCAATACTGACTGCCTGGAAAAGGCTAGAAAAGTTGCTCAATTCACAGTGATAGGTGAAGTTACCGGCGGGGGGATAACTATTGAGCATAACGGGCACATTGAGGATGTGGAGGCCAGGGGATTCCAGCAGTTCGGGGGATAAGGTTTAATTACCTGTAATCAAAGGTTGACATCATGATAATATGCCCCACCTGCGGCGGTCCTGACTGTATAATGCCGGCTGAAGATGTGCTTGATTCTATTTACCAGATGTATATGGCCTGCCCGGAATGTCCGCCTGAACCCGGGTGGGACAAGCAGGTCCCGTTGGCGGCTCTACTGCACGGGGATACTGTTGACGAAAATACATTGTTATGCAACTCATGCAGGCGCCGTCCATTGGATGGGGTGATGGGGCATGTGCTGGCTGTTATGCTGGAACACGAAGACAGGGAGGATAGTGCAGGACTGGCACTGGTCGGGACACCCCTGATCTCCTGCGGATTTCCCATTATGTATCCGCCCAGACTGGGTCATGGAGACCTGGTACTTATAGCAGGTAATGTGCACCCGGATACGGCTGTGGATATTGTGGACAGGGTGCCTGAGGTCAAGGGGGTTGTGCTCAGGGTGGGTGACCAGGCCCAAAGCGTGGGGATACTTGATTCAGATTCCCGGCCCCATGAATATACATTGCTGGCAGGTTGCGATATGAGGTGCGATGTGGCACAGACTGCATTGGGGGAACTGGTGATCTATAAGAGCCAGAGCAGGATCCATATCGAGTTCCCGCGGGAGAGCGGACACAAGATGAATGTGCTCGGGAAGCTGGATATGGAGGGGCTGCTGGCCGGCAGGGTGGTAGTGGACGGCATGTGCGGTCCGGGGACACTGGGTCTTATGGCGGTGCTTATGGGTGCTAAGAAGGTGATATTGAACGATGCCTGGCGCCCGGCTATTGAGAATGTGCTGCTGAACCTTGAAGTTAATAAAGGGCTGCTGGATGTGGAAGTTGAACGATTGGTTCCTACTGGTGATATGCCGCTTATCGGGGATGAAACGGTACTGGTGGCGAGGGCGATCCGGGGCGGTAACACCACGGCAGAGGTCTATTACGGTGACCTCAGGCAGCTTGCTGTTGTGGTGGATGATTGTGATGTTTGCCTGATAGATACGTTCCCTACTGCAGACCCGTCAGGGATACGCGACATCTGGTTAAAAAAGACCCCTAATGTCATCGTGATCTGAATTAGGGAATAAGGAACGTGAGTGAAGAGATTGGTGGGTAGGTGAGTGAGGAGAGTAAGCCCCCTTCTGTTTTAGCGGCACTTCCCTTGGGATGTGATCCGCCATATAACGGCATTCGGCTAAGCGCCAACTCCGGACCGGCCCCGGACAGGCATATGGCCCCTGTTTGGCTTGCACCCACGAGGATTCACGCGTTCCATCCGCCTTCCGCGCGACCTCAGCTTTGCAGCATCATAGCATTGACGCGGTGCGGTATCGTTTCTGTGCCATCATACGGCCTGTCATAAGGCAGACCGTGTGAGCCACCGGTTTTAGACGGCAGCTGCCAGGACTCTCGTCCTACGCCCTCTACAGGCGTTCGTGTATCCGGGTGGTGGGGGGACTTTCCTCAGGTCAGATGACCCGGCGGCCGTCCTTCCTCTCTCAGAGTATAATAGTATGCAGGCTTGATATAACTTGGGTCAGCCTGGAGAAATAGCTTGAAGAAAGGTTATTGTCTCTTGATATAGAATTCCCTGACGATATACAGAATGGCCGCTATTATTGCCAGGTCAAAAATGGAACCTATAAGGTTGGTATATCTGTAATCAAACAGGTCATAGATGGCGTCGTGCATGCCCTGGTAGAACCCGAAGGAGGCAATCAGCAGTATAAACAGCATGATCAAGATCAGGCCTGTCTTGAATAACCTGACATTGTCTGTATGGCCTTTTTTCTTAACAGTTTCATTCTCTTCCATCCATCTCACCTTACCTTATTTTTTCTTCTTCCCAGTATCACAGCCACTGCTACCAGACCTAACATTGCGCCAAGTATACCAAAGCCCGGTTCTTTCATCATCGGGGCACCGTACTCCCCCCCAGTCCTGTACACATCACCATAGGGTGTAGGGGCGGGTTCTGGCACTACGAACTCAGTAGTAATGGTCTCTGTAGTACTCACGGACCTGGTCTTCTTTATAACATCTTCCTCGCCTTGACTGTCGGGCGCCATGAAGAACGATACGCCATATTCGGTAATGATGCGTTCATTCTCGAATATCATTACCTCCACCCTGTAATCCCTATCCTTTGGCACTTCAAGTTCGATATTCTTGACCACTGTGGTATCTGCCTTTACCACACCCACATTGATGTTGCCGCTTTGGCCTATGAGGTTGGTCTTTGCATCCCGCAGTTTCACCAGTGCTGTTAA
>CBDUUM010000120.1:0-4647 GCA_965370445.1 uncultured Methanosarcinales archaeon | reverse complement strand
TACGGCATTGATAACTGGGGCAGCGGTTACTTTGACATAAACCGTAAAGGCAACCTGTTAGTGAAACCAGGTAAAGGCAAACATAATGTAGAAATACTGCAGGTGGTAGAATACCTGAAAAAGAACAGGATAAAACCGCCCGTACTGCTTCGTTTTCCCCAGATGCTTGAAAGCAGGATAAGTGAATTATATGATTCATTCGGCCGTTCCATAGACGAGTTCCAGTACCAGGGCAGCTATAAAGGCGTATTTCCCCTGAAGGTCAACCAGCGCAAGGACGTAGTGGAAGAGATAGTCAGGGTTGGAAGGAAGTACAACTACGGGCTTGAGGCAGGCAGTAAACCTGAACTTATTGAAAGCCTGTTCTTCAAGCTGGGCCCGGAATCACTGCTGGTATGCAATGGGTACAAGGATAAGCACTATATTAAAACGGCGCTGCAGGCCACCCATTTCAGGAAGAACATCATACTGGTAATAGACCAGGTAAACGAGATCCACGATATTATTAAACAATCCAAAAAACTGGAGGTCAATCCATGTCTAGGCATCCGCATACGGTTGTATTCAAGAGGTAGCGGCAAATGGGTGGAGTCAGGTGGTGAAGCTGCCAAGTTCGGGCTGAGCACTGGCGAACTGCTGGGTGCCATTGATGAGTTGAAGGCAAGCGGCATGATTGAAAACCTTAAGATGCTGCATTTCCATATCGGCTCCCAGATCACAGAGATACGGCGGATACAGAATGCGGTAAAGGAAGCGTCCAGGATATATGCCGAGGTCAAGAAGCTGGCCCCGGGACTGGAATACTTCAATATTGGCGGTGGGCTTGGTATTGATTATGACGGCAGCAGGACATCATCAGATGCCAGTGCCAATTATGCCATGCAGGAATATACCAACGATGTGGTGTTCACATTAAAGGAAATATGCGACCAGGAAGGTATCGAACACCCGACCATCGTATCAGAGAGCGGAAGGGCTGTGGCCGTATTTCATTCCATGCTTATAACCAATCTCGTATATGAGAAATCCATCATACATAATGGTCACTTTGAGGTCACTGCGGACGACCCTAATATCATCCGGAAATTCCACGACTGTTTTATGGAGATAACGGTGAAGAACTACCGCGAATATTACCATGACAGCCTGGATTACAAGGACGAACTTATCAATATGTTCAACCTGGGTCAGCTGGACCTGGCTGAAAAGGCTAAGGGTGAAGCACTGTTTTTCAGGATATGCCAGAAGATACACAGGTTTATCATGCAGACTGGGAACGAATCGGAAGAGTTCGATTATGTGCGTAAATTAATGTCAAAGCGGTATATCGGCAATTTTTCACTGTTCCAGTCCATGCCGGATTTCTGGGCCATTGGCCAGTTATTCCCGATCGTGCCGATCCAGAAATTGAACCACCGGCCTGAATGTATGGGTACTATACTGGATATGACCTGTGATTCCGATGGTGAGATCGATAGGTTCACCGATGTAAGGGATGTGAAGGAAATGCTGGAGTTACATTCACTTGACAGGCACCCGTATTATGTGGCAGTGCTCCTTTTGGGTGCATACCAGGACGCTATAGGTGATCTGCATAACCTGTTCGGGGCGGTGCATGAAGCCCATGTGGTGGTGAAGGATGAGGATGAATGGGTCATCAAGAAGATTATCAAGGGGGACAATGTAAGTTCTGTGCTGAAAATGCAGAACTTCAACAGGACAAGCTTGGTGAAAAGTGTCGAGTCGTCCATAGAAAAGGCAGTGGACGATAAAGATTTGAGTCCCCAGTCTGCCAAAAGCATCCTGAACAATATTAAAAAGGAGATCAATGATTATACGTATCTTGATTTTTAGTAGCTGCCTTTTGATAAGCTCCCGCGAAGATCTTTCAGCTTATTGCAGTATCAGACACAACATTGATCATCTCAAACTTTTCTACATCGAACAGCCCCATATCGGTCATTCGCAGCTTTGGAATCACAGGCAGTGCAATGAAAGAGTGTGTAATAAATGGCGCAGGCAGAGTACACCCCATTTCCTTAATTGTTCCATGCAATCCTTCCAGCTTCAGGGCCACCTCTTCCACCGGGTCCGGGCTCAACAACCCGGCAAATGGCAGTGACAGGCTGTCCAGCACCTCTCCATCCTGCACCAGCACAATGCCACCCTTTATCTCCTTAATAGCATTTGCTGCCAGTGCCATGTCGGCATGGTCGGTCCCGGTCACAACCACATTATGGCTGTCATGCCCGATGCTCTGCGCAAAAGCACCCGACTTCAGGCCAAACCCCCTGATAAACCCCAATCCGATGTTACCATTCTTACCATGGCGCTCGATAACGGCTGTACTGAGGATATCCCTGTTTGCATCAGGCAGCAGGATGCCTGACTCGTCAGTAACAAGTTCTGCATTGTCCTTCTCTGTAAATATCTGGTCAGGAAACACCTTGATGACATTTACTGATACGCTGCTACCAGGGGCATTAATTATCTGCAGGTCCTGTGGTTTTATCTCCCTGTACCTGATCGTATCGAACACATAATCCGGGTAATTGAAAACAGGTGTCTGTGCCTCAATTGGAGCAACGGGGGCACCTCCGGCAATCACTGAATGTATACTGAATCTTTCCAGGTCGTCAAGGATGACAAGGTCAGCCCTGCGGCCAATACTGATAGAACCCACCAGGTGGTCGATACGGTAATGCCGGGCTGTGTTTATGGTACTCATGGATATTGCATCCAGTGGGTCCAGGCCGAGGGCAATGGCTTTTCTCACAATGGAATCCATGTAACCTGCCAGCAAGTCCTCAGGGTGCTTGTCATCGGTAACAAAGAACACATTCTCCAGGGACACACCTTCCTCCAGCAAATGAGGCAGGAAATTGTCAAGGCATTTTGCTGCCGAACCTTCCCTTAGCATCAGCTTCATTCCCAGGCGCAGTTTCTCCAGCGCCTCCTCATATGTGAGGGATTCGTGGTCACTGGAAATACCGGCTGCCATATAACTCCACAGGTCAAGCCCTCCCAGTCCTGGCGCATGCCCGTCTACTACCAACCTGCGCTCCAGGGCCGCCTCTATCATAGCCAGTTTGCCGGCATCGCCGCTTAATATGGCAGGAAAATCCATTACCTCACCCAGTCCCACTACCATTTCATTATCGATCAGTGCCTGCACATCGGGGGCGTCAAGGGAAGCACCGGATGTCTCAAATGGCGTGGCAGGTACGCACGAGGATACGGCAACAAAGATGTTCAGTGGCAGGCTCTTTGCCTCTTCTATTACCAGTTCGATACCCTGCCTGCCCAGTACATTTGCTATCTCATGCGGGTCGATAACAATACCTGTAGTCCCGTGCTCCAGTGCTTTTCGTGCGAACCGGGACAGGGTGACCATACTGGATTCGAAATGTACATGCCCATCCAGCAGGCCAGGGGATACGTAGCTGTGGTTTACGTCGATGATCCTGGTACTTGCATCCCTCAGGCCTGATACGTCGCCGATACCGACGATGTAACCTGACTGGATGGCGATGTCAGCATTTATGATTTCTTTGGTGTTGACATTGATTATTCTGCAGTGTTCGAGGACGGTGTCGGCTTTGATATCTCCCTTGCCTGCGAAGAATCTTTCTGTGAGCTGCATGGATGAGGTATTGGAGTTTATGAAGTAAGAATTTACCTATACTTTATGGGATAAGTTCAACTAACAGGGAAATATTCCTATGATTATTTCCCTCTACTCTATACACTCAATAAACACCATCTCATAATCCACAAACTGTACCCGCCAGTCACGGGGTAAGTACATCCGCTCCCCTTCCAACTTTTTCGCCAGTGTGTCCAGCCCCGAGATGTCGGCCAGCCCCATAAATCGTAGTATCACGATACCGCAGGGGTCCCTGTTGTCGTCGATAAAAAAATTCACCCCTTCCACGTCCTGTTCATACACTTTATGCAGGAACAGGTGGGCTCCTTTTGTAGTCTTGAATTTATACCCGGTATCCATCACCAGGCTGTTCAATATTCATCACACACCCTGAAGAAGTTCAAGAGCAGTTCATCCCCCTTTTCAGTATGGCTTACCTCAGGGTGCCACTGCACACCGAACAGCGGCCTGGTCTTGTGCCGCATGGCTTCTATCTCACACACATCACTGCGGGCCAGCTGCACGAAGTCAGGCGGCAGGCCTGTGACCTCATCGGCATGGGATGCCCATACACTGGTGCTGGACCCCAGTTCTTTCAATATTTCATCCTCGTCCAGTATCTCCACCTGGACGGCAGCATACCCACCCTTGTGTCCTGTGGCAATCTCGCCGCCGTATGCCCTTGCTATCAACTGGTGGCCCAGGCAGATGCCAAGTATGGGCAGGTCAAGTTCCTGCACCATCTCATCGGCCCGGCCTATGCGGTCTATGCTGGGCCCGCCGCTGATGATGAGGCCGTCGGGTTCCATTGCAAGTATCTCTTCATTACTTAGGGTATTGGCAATAATACCGGTCTCAACATCCAGGTCGCGTACTGCCCTGTGGATGAGGTGGCAGAACTGGCCGTAGTTGTTTACTACAAGGATTTTCAGGTCCGTCATATTTGACATATAGTTATCAGGGTAATTGATAAATATATCTTTTGCAGTAGCAAGTGGAGT
>CBDUUM010000119.1:0-4742 GCA_965370445.1 uncultured Methanosarcinales archaeon | reverse complement strand
CCCCACCTTGATGTGCAGTTTGGATGCAGCCAGTGCCCCTGCCAGTACGGTATTGATATCGCCCTGCACCAGCACAGCATCAGGCTTCTCCTTCATGAGCACCTGCTCGATGCCTGCCAGGATTTTTCCGGTCTGCTCGCCGTGATGTCCCGAGCCAACATCCAGGTTATACTTTGCTTCCGGTAGTTCAAGCTGCTCAAGAAACACCCGGTCCATATTATAGGAATAATGCTGGCCAGTATGAAGAATAAAATTATCAAGGTTTTTTTGTTCGCATTCCCTGATAACAGGGGACATTTTAATTATCTCTTGTCTGGT
This sequence comes from uncultured Methanosarcinales archaeon, assembly GCA_965370445.1. Taxonomy (GTDB): domain Archaea; phylum Halobacteriota; class Methanosarcinia; order Methanosarcinales; family Methanocomedenaceae; genus Methanocomedens_A. The sequence continues at coordinate 4,424 of CBDUUM010000119.1, read as the reverse complement.
ACCCAGCACTATTGCAATACTCATGTTTTATCAGCTCATTTAATCTTTGACTCGTTAATCATCCTCGATAAGGAATGCAGGATAATCCCTGTAAAAGCCATAAACGTCCCCAATACTGTCAGCATTATCATCAATAGCGTCGGCCCGAACATCAAACTCCCTCCAAGGTATAACGTCCTCAGAAAACTCAACCCTATAAACGTCCCGATACCACCCATCACCATCCCCGGCACAGTAAAATAAAACAGCGGCCGGTTCAGCTCCATATCATACAGCACCTTCACCAGCACCCGCACCCCATGGCGTACCGGATGCTCGGTTGAGCAGTCCACATCATACCGCACCCCGATCTCTACTTCCTTCACCCTCAACCCCGCCTTCGCAGCATCAGCCAGCATCTCGCTCTCGATACCGAACCCGTTATTCCTGAACTTGAAGGCAGGAACCGCACTGCCTGCAAATGCCCGAAAACCGCTCTGGGTATTAGTGATATCAAGCCCGCTGCTCAGGTTGGTAGCCTTATCCAGCACCGTCTGGCCCACCCGCCTGTACGCAGGTGTGTTCTTGCCGTTGCCGCCTATGTACCGGCTGCCGTTCACCATATCGGCCTCGCCCGCCTGGATGGGTGCCGTCAGCTTGGGTATCTCGGCAGGGTCGTGCTGGCCGTCAGTGTCCATGGTTACGATGATGTCTGCGCCATTGGCTGCTGTGAAGCCAGTCTTAAGGGCTGCACCCTTGCCCATGTTGGCGGGGTGGCGGATTACCTCGGCTCCTGCCAGCTCCGCTATTTCGGCTGAGCGGTCAGTGCTGCCGTCGTCGATGACCAGCACCCGGTCTGCGTACTTCCTTGTGCAGAGTACTACAGAGCCTATGCTGATCTCCTCATTGTAGGCAGGGAAGATGGCGGTTATGGTGGTCAGGTGGGCACCTCCGGTGGCTGGGTTCGGTGGATGTGGGTAGGGGGCTCCGGCTGAAATATATTAATACTGTTATTAAAATCATATCTGTGTTCATCTGTGTTTATCTGTGGTTCCTTTCGTGCTCCAATCGCCGTCCTGTCCGTGCTGCCGTCGTCGATTACCATCCCCCGGTCCGCATGCTGGCTGGTGCGCAGGACTACAGAGCCTATGCTGATCTCTTCGTTGTAGGCGGGGAGGATGGCGGTTATGGTGGTCAGGTGGGCACCTCCGGTGGCTGGGTTCGGTGGATGTGGGTAGGGGGCTCCGGCTGAAATATATTAATACTGTTATTAAAATCATATCTGTGTTCATCTGTGTTTATCTGTGGTTCCTTTCGTGCTCCAATCGCCGTCCTGTCCGTGCTGCCGTCGTCCACCACCACCACCGTATCCACATACTTCTTGCAGCCCAGCACCATTTTTGCGATGGCCTGCTCCTCATTGTATGCAGGCATGGCTGCGATGGTCAGGGTCATGCATAAACCTCCATGCAATGATGAATAATTGAGATTAACGCAGATGGCGGTTTCATGTATCTGCGGTTCTTTTCGTATTGGTCTTACCGTAATCTCTTATCCTTCTGCTCTAGCTGTCCTGTCCGTGAGCCCATCATCGATTACAATTACCCGGTCTGCGTGTTGGCTGGTACAAAGTACTACAGAGCCTATGCTGGTCTCTTCATTAAAGGTTGGAAAGATGGCTGCAATAGAAGGTTTGGTCAAGTAAATACCTCCATCAACCGGTTTAATAAACCAGATGACGCAGATATATTTAAGGAACAGGGGATTACATCAATAATCCTGTAAATACTGCTTATCAAAATATAAATCTCCTACGTAGTAAAGTGATAAAACATATTTTTTCTTTAGCTGGATACACATTCCAAGACATTTCATATTGGTATGACTTTTAGATATTTCTAAACCCCTTTAATCAAAATTATATTTTAATCTTACATATACCACATATAAAAAGTAATTGGATATATTTAATAATATTTAATCTGTCATTCATGTTTATCATATATCACTACCTTTTTATTAGTCACAAGCCATTTGAAAGTAAATGCTGGCAATCAAAAACCTGTTCAGGAATAAGCTCAGGACACTGCTAAATATAATTGGCGTCACGCTGGCAATTATTTCCCTGGTAATTCTCACATCACTTGGGAGTGGATTATTGGACACAGGAGAACAGGTGTTAAAGGATAGCTCCATGCACCTATGGATAAAAGGACGGCCTGTTGACCTTGAGACCCAGTACATCCAATCCTCGCAGGCCAGGATCAGTGATGTTCACCAAATAAGGACACATATACAGGCAGATCCCAGGGTCAGCCTATCAACCCCCTTACTTACTGAAATTGTATATGCCTTTAAGGAAGGAGAGGATCCTGAAGCATTGTTTGGGCTTGGAGTGGATACCGGAGGATCGGACGGGGGCATGGTAAAAATTTCTGGCGGCAAACGTATTTCCCCAAGCACACTGTATAATGGCGGCACATACGACGGCCCATTCACCAGTGAAGTGCTGGTGGATTCCAGGGCAGCACATCTTCTGGGTGTTGAGGTTGGTGATACCATCTTTGCCGGAAAGACCATAGCAGATGCCAGGAACAGGCAATTCAAAGTGGTTGGTATCTCGGATTCGCTCTCCACTTTCAGTATCAATGCCATGGTGATTTTCCCATTCCCTGAATTCCAGCTCATTACCGGGAATCATTATCATGACAGTGCATCAATGATCATCGTGCGGCTAAATGACGTAAATACGGCAGAACAGGTAAAAAATGATCTTCAGGAACAATATCCTGAATACCAGATAAGTACGAACAGGGAGCTTCTGGATAATATAATTAAGCAGAACGGTTTTTTCATAGTCTCAGCCTCTTCCATTGTGGTACTGGCTATCGTAATGGGTACCTCCCTTATCATATTGACAATGCTTTTATCATTAAATGAAAGGAAAAAAGAGATTGGGATATTGCAGGTAGTTGGTTTTTCCAGGCTGTCCATTGCAAAGAACTTTGGGTTCGAAGGATTTATTATTTCGATTATTGGAGGAATATCCGGTATATTATTAAGCGTACCGGTTGCTGAAATAATAAATCAGGTAGCAAAAAAAATGACCGGTCTTGATGAGTTGCTGGTTCTTGACAATATGATTATGTTATTAGGCTTTTCAATGGCAGTAATTATTGGATTATTGTCAACCCTGGCAACCATCTGGCGGCTATCAACAATAAAACCAATAGAACAGATCAAAAGTGTGTAGATATATGTTCGCTTGTGTTCTTTCATCTCAAATTTTATGTTTTAAAGCGATGCATATTTATAGTGTTAATTCTATTGTAAAATAATAGGGTTCGGGATAAAGATGAGAAATATCTCATTCACTAAAAACTATTGATGTGATATTTAATACAAAAGGAGTTTGCATAAAAAATGCTCACAAGTGTAGTATCCAGTGCGGCAGTATCCAGTGCAGCGGCATCAAGTGCAGCAGCATCAAGTGCAGCGGCATCAAGTGCAGCGGCATCAAGTGCAGCGGCATCAAGTGCAGCAGCAAGTGCAATCTCTTTAACAACACCTATAGGTCTTCCGGAATACGGTGTACTGGCAGTTATTGCACTGATTGCATTGCTTTCGGCCAAAGAAATACTCTCGGCATCTGATAAATGGAACAGGGCCTTAAACGCCTCTCTTAACTTGAGTATCTATCCCCTGTTAGTCTCTTTTGTTTTAATTGTTATTTTCCAGACAAACACAGCTTTACAGTAGGCCCAGTGTCGGCCCCATAAGGGGCATCAGGCCGAACAGGAATATATTTACCATACCATGGGTCAGGGCGATTAGTGGAAGACTTCTGGTCTTCTGGAATATATAGCCTACTATAAGTCCTGCCAGCGATGTAAATAACATTTCATAGAAGGTACCGTACCCAGAGTGCAGTACACCGAATAATATGCTGGTAACTATAAGACCCGAAAACATGCCCATGGACTCTTCCAACCGGGTTTGGAGTATAGACCTGAAGATAAGCTCCTCAATTAATCCGATGAACATGATCATCACTATTGAGAGTTTTAGAACATTCCAGAAAGACAGGTCTGGGATCAGGTTTCCGGCATGAATAATATAATATTCTCCCTGGGCAATGGCAAAACCAAAGATCACTGATACCGGTATGATCAGCTTCCAGTAATTAAAAGTAAATCCTAACTGTTTAAATGTAAATCCCTGGTGGACCGCAATAATATAGACCGGGATAATCAGGGGTGCGTATATAAATATATACAAATATAAGGTCATCTCAAAAAAAATGGGCATAGATAAGTTGACCAGCCGCAACAATGGCAGCAGCATCAATGCCTGGTACGGCTTGAAAAGGTCTGTATCACTGGTATAGATGGTAGCCAGTGCCAGGCCTATCAGTACCAATACATGCACCCATACGGCATATTGCA
>CBDUUM010000118.1:0-4757 GCA_965370445.1 uncultured Methanosarcinales archaeon | reverse complement strand
ACATTATCAACGCTGTGGGGTTTTGCCACCTGTGGAGCCAGGCCATCAATATCCAGGTTGACCTCTTCAATATAATCAGCAGCCTCATCGGCATATACAGGAGTATAGGTATCAATGGCACGCCCCTTCAAGAACTCCTCGGTTTTCTTATCAGGCGGCACGATCCCGGCCTTTCCCCCCATCTCAATAGCCATATTGCACAGCGTCATCCTGCCCGAAATGCTCATCTCCTCAATGGCAGTACCATAATATTCCATGGCTTTGTAGGTTGCACCGTCCGCACCAATATGCTTGATCACATGTAGCGTCAGGTCCTTTGCAGACACTCGCTCTGCCATTTTCCCAACAACCGTGACCCTCATGGTCCGGGGAACACGGAACCATAGTTTGCCAGATGCAAATATCTCGGCCATATCAGTGGCACCCACACCTGTACCAAACGCACCGAATGCACCGTATGTACATGAATGGGAATCGGCACCCACTATCAGCCTGCCGGGAAGGGCAAATCCCTGCTCTGGTAATACCTGGTGACAGATCCCCTCCCCTACATCATACAGGTTCGGGATGCCCTGCTGCTGCACCCACTGCCTGATGTCATGCTGCAGGTTGGCAGCCACATCAGTACTTGCAGGCACAATATGGTCAAACGGGATCACTATACGTGCCGGGTCCCAGACTTTCTGCACTTCCATCTCCCTGAATGCCTTTACTGCCAGTACGCTGGTGCCGTCGTGGGCCATGGCACAGTCCACATCGGCAATCACAAAATCACCGGCCCTGGCATCAGATTTCGATGCCCTGCTAAATATCTTTTCACTTATCGTTGCCAAAGGCGTTAACTCCGGTTTTCTGTTAGAATTTATAGTTTTAGGTTTACTGCTAGAATTGATAGTTTTAGGTTTTTTGGTATCCACTTCAAAAAGCATGGTATTTTGACCGGATTTACAGGATTTACAGGATGTTGACGTTGCGGTATATCCTGTCGATCCTGTTAATCCTGTCTAATAATTTTTAAATTACCCTTTGATTTGAAGTGGATATGTTTTTTTGTTAGAATTGATTGTTTTATTTTCTAGATATGTATTGAACATATCGATTACAAATACCAATTTTATTGTCGAAAACCTTACTTATCATGGGATTGAATAAATACTCCTACTCGTCAGGTGAAAACAAATGCAGTATTCCAGAAACAAACTTGTCGACCTTGTTGGAAAAAAGCCAGGTGACATAGAGATATGCGATGTAACTTTGAGAGACGGTGAACAGACACCAGGTACAGCTTTTACCCTGAATGAAAAGAAAAATATTGCTCAGGGACTTGATAATATCGGTGTAGAAATAATCGAAGCCGGATTCCCTGTAGTATCCCACGCTGAACGGGATACTGTAAGGGAAATTGCAAATATGGGTCTTAATGCAAAGATCTGCTGCCTGTCCCGTTCTGTGATATCAGATATCGATGTTGCCATAGGGTGCGATGTGGATATCGTAAGCATATTCATTGCCACGTCTGACCTTCATTTGAAATATAAGTACCATAAGACCTGTGCCGAAGCTACACAATGCGCATTTGATGCCCTGGAATATGCAAAGGACCACGGGCTAATAGTCAGGTTTGCAGCAGAGGATGCTACACGTACGGATATAAATGTCTTGAAAAATGTGTTCAAGATGGCAGAGGAACGGCATGCCGATTATGTGAGCATAGCCGACACCGTCGGGATATTGAATCCCAGTACGACATATTATCTTGTCAGTGAGATCAAGAAAGATATCAATGCCGATATCTGTATTCACTGCCATAACGACTTAGGGATGGCCACTGCCAACACCATCGCTGCTGCAGAAGCCGGAGCCAAACAGCTCCATACCACGGTCAACGGTCTTGGGGAGAGAGCAGGTAATGCTTCACTGGAAGAGTTACTTATGGCATTGATGGTCCAGTACGGCATTGAGCGGTATAATACTACAGATTTAACCAGGCTGTCAAAAATGGTAGTGGAATATTCCGGGGTAAAAATGGCAAAGAACAAGGCAGTGGTGGGTGAACATGCTTTTGCCCATGAGAGCGGTATCCATGTAGCCGCAATCCTGGAAGAGCCCAGCACATATGAACTGTTCTCTCCTGAACTGGTGGGAGGTAAGCGAAGCCTGATCATTGGCAAGCATACAGGTACCAAGGCATTGAAGGGAATCATCCATACCATGGGTTATGACCTGAACCATGACCAGTTGTGCGACCTGCTTGAAAAAGTAAAGGACTGCACCCATGCCAAGAGAGGTATACCCTGCAAACGCCTTGATGATTTTATCCAGGAAATTATGGCCAAATGATGACGGGATAATAACCAGATAATGAATGTATGATGACCGGATAATAACGGATTTTAATACTTCGTGCACGCTGCCCGTGCCAATATTACTGAAACACCATCTTTTCCAAGTTCTGTTTTTATTATCGTGGCCAGTTCATCCTCTCCTGTATTCCTGATATCAAGTATCAGTGTATCTGGCACAAGGGTCTGTACAACACCGGTCATATCAGGCACGGCCTGCCCGCCGGTGAGGGCTGCAATATTATTCTGGAGTACCACTACAAGTACACTCTTATGATGGTGTACAGCCTCGATAAGCCCCTGCAGCCCTGTGTGTACAAGTCCGTAATCACCTATCAGTGCAATACCTTTTTTGGTAAATCCTGTTGCCGTGGCAATGGAAGAACCCAGGGAATAGGCCATATCCACCACTTCCATGGGCGGCGGGGCAGTCATTACCGAACACCCAAGGTCACCGGCCACAGGCACATCCAGGCTGCCAAGTACCTCATATAGTACCAGGTACGGACAATCTTCACACATGTTTTTAGAAAGTCCACCTGTGGTGGACGTTAAACCACGGCTTTTTCTTGTCTCAGGCTGGCAGGTCCTGTTGACCTTGTCCATGTCAATGTTTTCCAGTGCCAGAATAATGTCACTGGCTTCGATCCTACCGTATCCGATATGGCCGGTGAGCTTGCCAAGCACCCCACTACAGTATATCTGCTCTTCAATAACAGGTTCGGTCTCCTCTATCACAAGTATCCTCGAATGTTGTTCAATGAACTTGTTAATGATGGGTCTTGGAAGCGGGTTTACCATGGTCAATGCAAGGTGTGAAATATTCCGGAACCTGTCAGCAGAAACGATCTCTTCTACCAGACTTGAGGGATAACCTGAGGAGATAATACCAATGTCCTTGCCGCGCTGGTAAAGCCTGTGTGTACCTGCCATTACACTCTCTTTTTCCATTAGCGGGTATGTTTCACAATGGAAACGCTGGTGCTTTCCTTTCATTGTAAAGGCCCAGGTGTCCCTGTCAAACTTTTGGAAATCACCAGTGGCAGCAGGAGTTCTTTTTACTGCCTCCTCCATATTGTTCAACCTGTCTGTCAGGCGCATGATCACAGGCGTGCGTACCTTTTCAGACAGCAGGAATGCGCGCCGCATCGAAGTATATGCTGCCTCCGGGCCGGGCGGGTCAAGAACCGGCACTTCTGCCAGCAGGCCGTAGTACCGGGAATCCTGTTCGTTCTGGCTCTGCTTCACGCCGGGGTCGTCACCTGTCAGTATTACCAGGCCGGCCCCTATGGTATGGGTAGCCGAAGTGATGAGCGGGTCGGCCAGTATGTTCATTCCCACATGCTTGACTGTGACCAGTGAACGCCGGCCTGTGGCCGAAGCACCGAGCGCCGCTTCCAGTGCGACCTTCTCGTTAATGGACCAGCGGGCATCCACACCGGACCCGATCAGCAGTTTCATTATGCCGGTAATTGGATAGCCCGGTACCCCGGTTGCAAAGGAGATACCTGAATCAAGTGCGCCGAACACCAGGGCTTGTGAGCCGGTAATAGGTTCTGACATTGGTGGCTTATTTATGAGTGTTGATATTTAAGGATGGTTCTTAGAAAGCTTCAATATTGGAATATCAAGAATCTATTAGCTAACGGCGGGCAGGACATCGTTATAATCATAGATATTCCGGTTAATTATGCCATCGAAATGAGAATCAAAACTAAAGATTGTATCTATATCATACGTTTTTACAAGAGCGATTGAAGTGCAATCTGTAAAACTTAAACCCCTGCTGCAATATTCATTGAAAATATCCCACGATTTGTTGAATACTTCTTCGTCCACCCTTAACAAAATTACCCGCGGGGATTCAATGATCGCTTTTCCGATGGTTAATGGAATTTTGGCATTTTTTGTTCTCACACGTGCAAGAGTTACTGTTTCATCAAACACGTAATCTGATGTATAAACGGTTCCACCCCTGCCGCTTAATGCAAATTTTAACAAACGTACTGCTTCAGCATGATGAGCATCATTTTTTGAATTCACGCCAAAGAATACGCATGAATCAATAAATATTGACAATTATTTACCACCGTAAAGATATTCATCTATTTTTTTAGCGTCGGTTTTACCCATATCAACAGGATTGTGCATCAATTCCCATAAAGCATCGTCTTCAATTGGTGTTTCTGATATTGATATGTGGGCAATAAAGTCATCTTCATGAGCACTGGCGTATTCGACAGCATCGTCAATTAACTGCTGCTGTGTCAACTTTAAATTCCTGAGTCTTAATCTGGACTGCATCTTTTCTATTCTGTTTTTTGTTCTTCTTGGTATACGTGTTGGAATACTTGACATTTAATTCGCCTCGTAGTATATGCTACATTGTAGTATTGTTACATATAATTTCTTGGT
>CBDUUM010000117.1:0-4825 GCA_965370445.1 uncultured Methanosarcinales archaeon | reverse complement strand
AGTGCCAGGCTTTGGCAAACAAAAGCTTTAAATTAAAGAATGTCATTAAAACGCTTCGCAAAAAACCAATTTGCAGAATGCCGCCATAACTCAGTTGGTAGAGTGCATGGCTGTTAACCATGATGTCACAGGTTCGAGCCCTGTTGGCGGCGTCCTTTGCTAAATGAGGGGCCTGTAGCTTAGTCAGGTTAGAGCGCCCGGCTCATAACCGGGCGGCCACCGGTTCAAATCCGGTCAGGCCCATTAACTTACAAAAATAGCAACAATAACAATACCAGGGGTGGTATAAATTAAAGAAATAAATGTTACAACAGGTATAGGCGGTCTACTTAATATATTTAGGGATATTTCCAAAGATTCAGGCAGCATTACATTTATCGGTACACCGGGATTTTGTACTCCATTTGCCGAACTGCTCTCCTTTGTACTCCGTGGTTCAGATAAAAAACTGGTCTTCATACCCAATACATCAGTGGATACAGCAAAATCCATCATATCCACACCCGAGGGTATGCAGCTGGGTGAGCTAGCTGACCCGGCAGCCGATATAGTGGTTCTGCTTGGCGGGCTTGCAATCCCAAAGATGAACATTGATGTAAATGATATCAAAAAGGTCATTGACGATATTACCAAGGCAGATAACCGGATGATCATCGGTGTATTTTTCATGAGCATCTTCCAGGAAACGGGATGGACAGATGTTATTGACTTTGATTATCTCCTTGACTCACACATGAAGAACGTAACACTGAAAAAATAACCATGACCAATTTCAGGGTAATAATATTAATTACCTGTAAACGCATTTAGCGGTGTTGACACCTGTAGGGCAGCCCCAGGGAAAAAAATACTTATGTTGAATTGATATGGTATCAATAGCAGTTATCGGAGGAGAAGGATCAGGCAAGAGTTCGCTGGCATCCAGGCTGGGTAAGAAAGGCAATACTTCAGACATTACCATGTATGACTTTGCTAAAGGTGACCAGATACTTACTATTATTGACCCGTCAGGTTATCCCGCTTCCCCGAAACCACTCACAACAGCACTGGGAATGTCTGAGATAGTACTGTTATGTATCCCTCCTGCAGGAATGGATGCGGCAGCCGGGGAGTGTGTGATAGCTGTTGACCTGCTGGGCCTGAAATACGGCATAGTCGTCCAAACCATGTCTGACAGGTCGAACCCATATGAACTGGAAGAGAATGCAAAGAATATTCGCTCATTCTTACAGGGTACGACTGCCAGGGACTGGGATATAATACCTGTATCTACTACCACCTTTGACGGGATGGAACAATTAAAAGAAGCGATAAATGAGCTTGATAAGGAGATTACTGTCTGCAACCTCGAATCGGCAGACAAATCCCCAAGGGTGGTTGTGGATCATTCGTTTAACGTTAAAGGTATAGGCTCGGTCATACTGGGAAGAGTAATCCAGGGAACTGTGCATAAACACGATAAACTGACCATCTACCCGATCAACCAGGAGATAGAGATACGCAATATCCAGATGCAGGATGTGGATAAGAAATCTGCAGGCCCTGGTTCCAGGGTGGGACTTTCCCTAAAAGGCGTGCAGGCAAAGGATGTAGACCGGGGAAATATAATCTCACATGGCGAGACGACGGCAAAGGACATTGAACTTGAATGCAATGTCTCAAAGTTCAGTCAGGGACTGGACATAGGCAGTACACTGCACATGTATGTCAACCTACAGTCCACACCAGTAAAAATAACAGGTATCACTGTTGACGGCCAGGATGTGGGCGAAGCGCGGGCAGGCAGTACATGCAGGATATCACTTTCCACAGGCGAGGACGTTTCATTTGGCAGCGGTGATATGTTCTTGCTTACCGACCTGAACCAGCCAAAGCAGCGGTTTATTGCGGGATGTAAATACCATATCTGACCGGGAGGTTATAATTTGAATGAAATTGCAACACTGTGTAATGATGTTTCACTGGCAGTAGCCGATTCGATAAAAGACCTTGTAGGCACCAAAAAAGGCGGTGAAGTGGTGGGAATGGGAGCTGACGGTACGCCCTCCAAGTTTATCGATATAGTGGCCGAGGACGCAGCACTGGAGATACTGGCATCCTCAGGCATTGATATGAAGATCGTTACTGAAGAAAAGGGTCATCTCACTTTCGGGGATGCTCCCGAGTTCACTGTGGTGCTTGACCCGCTGGATGGTACGTATAATGCAACCCGTGATGTCCCCTTCTATTCGGTTTCCATAGCTATATGTGATGCCGACCTGGCAGATATCAGGTATGCTGAAGTATATAACCTGGCTAATGGTACGGATTTCACTGCTGCCCGGGATCAGGGTGCTTTTTACAATAACAAGAAGATACAGGTCTCCCAGGCTGCTAAACTTGATGAGTTCACTGTGGCATCCTATGGATACAAGGATAGAAGTGATGTGTTCAAGCGCCTGGGCAGGCATGTGCGGCGACTCCGCTCTTTTGGAAGTGCGGCCCTTGAGTTAAGCTTTGTAGCATCAGGCAGGCTGGATGCATTTGTAGACCTTCGCAGCAGGTTGAGGATCATGGATGTGGCGGCCGGGATACTTATTGTCAGGGAGGCTGGGGGTATTGTGACCGATGGGCATGGCCGGACGCCCAGTGGTGAATTGAATGTTACCAGCAGGGTGGATATTGTGGCTTCTAATGGTGTGCTCCATCCTGTTCTTGAAAAAACAGTGGATGTTCTTTAGGTGTGGGTGCCGGCCGGGATGTAGTTGAGGCCGGGAAGGTGTGGTGGCAGAGGCGGTGCCCAGGGTGCCGGTGTTCGATGAGAGGGCTAATGTGACGCATGAGGCCGCCATCGGCAGTGTGGGTCAAACGTTGCGACTACAATGCACTTAAAAATAAAATGGAATCGTATGAACCTGATGAAGAATCATTTCCCCAAAAATATGGACGTAAATATGATATTGAGGGTAAGTCCGGTCGATAAAAGTAACCGATACAAGTGACATATGTAATCATTAAATACTTTCCAAATCAATAATCTTTAAGGAGATTTTAATAATGGAAAAATATACGCTCCCTGTTGTAATAGAAAAAGATGAATATGGCTATTTTGCAATGTGCCCGGCATTGCAGGGTTGTTATTCTCAGGGGGACACTTATGAGGAAACTCTTGAAAATATAAAAGATGCTATCCGCCTGCATTTAGAAGATATCCTCGAAAGCGGAGAGGCAATTGAAAAGGTAAAAGCATTGCCTACCTCTCTCAGCCTACATTCAACTAATTATGTTGAAACACCTTTTAGCTAGTAGGTGCAACGATCCTATATACGGGAATATAATCCTTCTTTTTTATCTTTTAAAGAATTGTCTCCAGAGCATTCTCAAACTGGATGTTATATGGCATGGTCAAAGAAAACTTTTTTCAAACTCTTCAGGGGTATATTGCGTAAATTTACCTTCTCTAACCCTGCGTTCGACTGCTTCAACCTTTTTTATAAATTCAGTGCGGATTTTTTCTTCAGGTGGATAAAATTCATCCGGATTTGCAATTGCGCCCATAAGAATAAATCGAATTTCATGGACTTAAAAGATTTGTATTGATTTCAAAATTTGAGCATGAGCATGGTGGAGAGCAACACCGAATGGCGGGTGCTGTACTGCCGCAGGCATGTGGATTGTGTGGAAGGTAATACCTGATAAAATATAACCTGTTCGTCTGCAAAGTGAAGTTGGTTGTTAGTTGTGCAATTGTTAGTCAGGAAGTCAGACAATATGAACTTAATTTTTTCCTTAAAAGGGCTGGATTTATATATATAGATTGATGCCCCTGCCTTGGGCGTTAGCGAATCTGGGGTCGTTGACTATAAGATATTCTTAAATTATCTGAATATAATTTCGGATAATACCTAAAAATTAAGGAGTTATAATAATTTCAATCGATAGATTCATAACATTGTTCCCATATTAATTATATATAATATTATAGGATTGTGAAGAATTAGTATGAACAAAGAATTCACGATAGTCATTGAGCAAGATGAAGATGGTATTTATGTAGCATCTGTACCAGAGCTTGAAGGATGTCATACACAGGCAGAAAATCTAGATATATTAAAGGAAAGGATAACAGAAGCAATAGAACTCTATTTAGAAGTTGAATCGGACTTCATTAATGAAATACCATTAGAATTCGTTGGCATCCAGAAAGTTAAGGTTGCTGTTTAAATGGATAAAGTCACTCCACTTCCTGCTAAAAAAGTTATCAAAGCACTTGAAAAAATAGGTTTTCAACAGGTTAGACAAAAAGGAAGTCATCTATTTATGCGGCATATTGATGGGCGGACTACAATTATCACTGTTCATCCAGGTGAGGATATTGGAAAAGGAATGGTAAGGAAAATAATAAAAGATGCAAAGATAACCAGAGAGGAATGGCTTAAGCTGGTTTGAAGAAAAAATATAATTTGGCGACATCTCCTATATTAAATTTTTCTAATATAAAATTATAAAAGATGTAAAATCATGTTAGAAGATAAAGCAGTGTTAGTATCAATAAATATGGATGCTTATCCAGATAATTGGATTGATGACTTACTTCAAGATTGCGCAATATATGAAAAACGGCATGGTCAAAGATAACTTTTTTCAAACTCTTCAGGGGTATATTGCGTAAATTTACCTTCTGCAACCCTGCGTTCGGCTGCTTCAACCTTTTTTATAAATTCAGTGCGGATTTTTTCTTCAGGTGGATAAATTTCATCCAGATTTGCGATTGAGCCCACGAGAATAAATAGAATTTCATGGACTTTAAAGATTTGTATTGATTTCAAAATTTGAGCATGAGCAT
>CBDUUM010000116.1:0-4840 GCA_965370445.1 uncultured Methanosarcinales archaeon | reverse complement strand
CAATAACAAGGAATAAGTCCTTAGACTGCTAAAAACATTCTGGATCAATCATATCAATGACTATAAATATCTTGGTTTTCGATGGTGTTTCAAATGAATAAAGAACATTTTACCCAACAGCCCACCGTACCCATGGATGTGAGCCCCAGGTCAGTCAGCGAGATTACCCGTGCCATGACCGAAACCGGTTTCCAGGGCAGGAAACTGGGCGAATCAGTGGAGGCCTGGGTCCGGATGCTGCAGGAGGATGAGGTCACTATCATGATGGGGCTGTCCGGTGCTATGGTGCCAGCCGGGATGAGGGGGATTATTACATTCCTTATCCAGCATCGTTTAATAGACTGCCTGGTGTCCACCGGTGCCAATATCTTCCACGATATCCATGAGAGCCTGGACCGGAAGCATTATGTGGGCACCCACCTCGCAGATGACGAGACACTGTTCAGGCATGGCATTGACCGGATACATGATGTGTTCGCAGTAGAGGAGGAGTTCAGGGAGGCGGACCGGCTTATTGGCGATTTTGGGGCATCCCTTGAAAAAGGCAGGAATTATTCATCCCGTGAGTTTATCTCGCTGCTGGGAGGGCGGATAAAGGAAATGGGCGGGCGGAGTGATTCCATTATTGTGAGTGCCTATGAGCATGATGTGCCAATATTCGTGCCCGCACTGACTGATTCGTCCATAGGCATCGGGCTGGTATATGCCCGCCGCCGTGGACATGAGGTAATGGTGGACCAGATAAAGGATGCGGATGAGATCACGCAGATCGTGGAGCAGTCTACAAAGACAGGCGTGGTGTATGTGGGCGGCGGGGTGCCCAAGAACTTTATCCAGCAGACCGAGGTGATCGCGTCCCTGATGGGCAGCGATGTGGGAGGACATGATTATGCCATCCAGTATACTACGGATGCACCCCACTGGGGCGGGCTGTCGGGCTGTACCTTTGACGAGGCAGTGTCCTGGGGTAAGGTGGCCGGAAGTGCCAGGAAGGTGCAGGTGTTCGTGGATGCCACCATTGCGCTGCCTATTGTTGCGCATGCGCTGCGTGAGCGTATGGAGGGTGTGGTGCGTAAGGGGCCGGTGTTCGATTGGGGTGAGGACGGGTTGAGGGTACGGTAGGGTAAAAGATGGGATCGGAGGGGAAATAATCATTCACAGGTAGCTTGGTTCATATTCCTTTTAATTTCATGAACTGGTTTAGCAACTCATTCATCTCAGGGAACTCATTGATGTTCTCGCTGGTGAATCTGGTATCACCGTTTACCTTTACCAGGTCGTGCTGGTTAAAGTAGACATTATACATAAAATCAATCACAGGCTGGTAATTCCCTTTGTTCCCCTCTGCAACCGCATCCAGATAAACGTCCCTGTCTTCTAGACCAATGTAGAGTTTGGGATAATCGTTTATCTCAAGAACAAAAATCAGCAGGGCCCTGGCAACCCTGCCATTCCCGTCCACAAAGGGGTGTATGGTGACAAATTTTGTGTGCAGCAGCACTGCCAGTTCAAAGGGGTACATATTTTTCCTGTGCTGCCCGTACCATCTGATCAATTGGCTCATTAATTCAGGGACTTCAAAAGCCGGAGGTGGCTCATGTTCAGCCTTTTCGATCAGGATTTGTATCCGGCGATAGTCACCGGCAGATTCAAGCAGTTGCTCCATGATCACGGCATGTATTTTCTGAATGGTCTTTTTTGATATATCCCCTTCAAAGTGCGCAAGGAATTCATCGAGCTTCTTGAAATTGACTATTTCGTAAACTTCCCTGAGCGATTTACCTGCCGGTGTTACTCCGTGTTCAAGCAGTTCATCGGCCTGTTTTTGTGTGATGGTATTTCCTTCTATTGCAGTTGTTCCCTGCACATAGCGGACAAAGACCGAGTTGTTGTAGATTTTCAGTTCATCGGGAAATTGTGACTTAAAAAGCTGGTAGTTGAAATGGATCAACTCCAGTTTGTGTACTTTTTCGTCATTCAAATATTGATGCGTCTTACTTACCCGGGAATCAATGAAGTTTGTTAACCTGATAGTATGCAATTTGTTAAGTTTTAACATGAAGTCTGGCAGGGTTAATTTTTCCAATCTGCCAACATATAGCAGTTTTGCTAAGTTTTTATTGTTAACTTTATCTTTATATTTAATATAAAGGTATTTTTTTCCTTTAATGTTCTTTATTTCTAACTTTTGCATGATATATTATGTTAACGTGATATTTTAAAAATGTATTGTTTCAGGTTAACAAGTGGTAGACAGTATGTTCAGTGTTATTTCAGTGTATTAGGGCAATCTATCTTGGTGTCGCGAAAAAGGTACAGGTGTTCGTAGATGCTACTATTGCGCTGCCTATTGTAGAGCACATACGCTGCGTGAGTGAATGGGAGGGAGAGAGCGACGCAGACCTGTGTTCTATTGGGGCGTGAATGGGGGTGAAGGTGCAGTATAAATGATTTGGACTAAAACCGAATTAATATATGGGTTTAATGAAAGGATATGGTTGAAATGAATAAAGAGGAAATCACTGAACTGGAAAATCCTTACTTTGATGTGCAGGCCGAGATGGGTATTACAAAACACGCTGGGGGTTTGAGTGCCACAAAAGAACTATTGGAACTGTGTCATGTAGATTCGGATTCATATTTACTTATTATCGGGTGCGGCAGCGGAATATCTGCATGTAAGATTGCAAAAATTTCGGGGTGCAGGATTTTAGGTATCGACATTTCAAAGAGAATGGTGGAAGTGTCTGCTGCAAGAGCCAAAAAGCAAGGTCTGGACGATAGGGTCGAGTTCAGGGTGGCGGATGCGCAGAACATGCCATTTGGGGATAATACATTTGATGCAGCAATCAGTGAATCGGTTACAGCATTTCCCAAGGATAAAGAAAAAACTATCAACGAATATACAAGGGTTGTGAAAAAAGGCGGGTACATCGGGCTAAATGAAGTTACATGGATGGACAAACCTTCAACAGAATTAATTAAGTACGGCATACGTGCCATTGGCGGGGTTAAGCCGGAAACTGCCGGGAACTGGGCCAAGTTGCTGGAAAACGCAGGACTCCAGGATATAGTGTCAAGGCCCCGCAAGCTGAAAAAACTGGAACAGGCCATAAATGAGGTCAAATTGAGCGGCATTACCGCATCCTTTAAGGCGGCTGGCAGGATGTTGTGGTTGTATTTCACAAAACCCGCCTACCGCAAAGCGATGAATGACATGGTAAAAGATGCCAGGGCCATACCAAAAGATTTTACGAAATGTTACGGGTATGGTATTTATGCGGGTAAAAAGTCCTTGTGATGCTCCGGGGTCCTTATGTTATCTGTCTCATAACCACTTCGGCCAGCGCAACACTCTTCCCCGGTGCGGTCATCGTGGGGCCTGCCCGATATTATCACCTGGGGCTGGCGGTCGCCTTTTGGTTTATAGCAGTATGGAGTTCATGTCGACGGTTGGTGGGATGCCGCACGGCTTTGTCTGGATGGTCCGGACGATGTGGTGAGGTTGATAGATAAGGGGCTGGCAATGTTGTCGAATATTTGCGTGGGGCGGAGTGTGGTGGTCTGAACTGGTTTGTTCAGGCTTCGTTACATCTTATCCGGTGTCAGTAACTCAACAATATGACAGATGAAAGTATGGTGTAAACTTTATATCTTCCCCCGTACAAAAATATACACATGAAAACCATAATCCAGATTCATAAGGAAGGAAAATATTTCGTAGCCGCAGACCTGGTAACAAATGTAGCGGACCAGGGACTGACTGAAGAGGAAGCGCTTGCAAACTTAAAAAAAGGACTTGAAGAACATTACCAAATCCTCATGGAACTCGCCCCGAAGGATCAAAAGATATCATTCTTAGATATTGAGGTAGAAAAATATGCCCAAACTACCAGTCCTCTCGGCGAAGGATGTTATTAAAGTTCTTACCAAGTCTGGTTTTTTAGTCCATCGTCAAACAGGAAGTCACATTCATTTATGAAATGAAGATCAACGACTGCTTGTGACAGTTCCCAAATGTGAGGTAGAACCATTCCCTCACCGATGCCCGAAATAGAAATTGATCAGTTCAGTATATCTGTGACGCTATGCCTTGATTATCGAAATCAACCAGTCAGGCGCAGCATACCTTGCGATTATCAACTGCTTGCAGGAATTAAATTTTGATACTGCCGATGAGCAAGAGTTTAAGTATAAATAAATGATACTGGTATAATAACAGTTAGCTTATTTGATTACTTATAGAGTGGGATTTCTCATCTATTTGGGCTTATTTTAGGTTAATTGGGAATTATAGTGAGGGATCAATTGAATAAATTGAAATAGCACGTATCCGTGGCCTTGCTTAGACTTCCAAAAATAATAGAGGAAATAAAAATATGAGCGACGATAGAAGAGGTGGCGGCGGTTTCAGAGATCGCGGTCCACGAGAGATGCATAAAGCAACTTGCGCAGACTGTGGTGAAGAAACTGAAGTTCCTTTTGTACCCAGTCAAGATAGACCGGTGTACTGCAGAGAATGCTACCAAAAACATAAACCCAAGAGATATTAATCCGAAAAGGACACACACTTAAGGCATTAAAAGTGTGTTGGATGACATATATACGAAATAAAATGAAACAAAGGTGGTTAAAATGGATATTTCTATTTTAACCAGCAACATTTATATTAAAACCCATTGTTCGTTAAATAAATAACAATGTTCTTTTTTTCAGGTCGGGTTTTTTTCAAATCTTTGATTTTTTCGATTTAAAGCTCTAATCGATCTCCTTTTTCTTGAGATTTTGAATTATTGGACAACCTCTATATCGTGACGATCCCATCTCCTCTACATCCCTC
>CBDUUM010000115.1:0-4906 GCA_965370445.1 uncultured Methanosarcinales archaeon | reverse complement strand
GGTTTTCTCGGTGATTAATCTACAATAGGTTTATATTTTTTCTTATATATGCGCTCAGATAAGTTTACATTTTCCAGGTAATCCACAGCTTTACCATTGATTGCCTCGTTTTTACCAATAATAAGATAGCCATCTTTCCGCATCATTTGGTAGAATTTCATGAACAGTGACCTTTTTACATCCAGCGTGAAATATATGATCACATTTCTGCATAATATTAATTCATATGTTGTCAGACTTTGAACAAAATCAGATGTAAGATCAAGATAACTGAAGTTGACATATTTTTTTACAAAAGGCTTTATCCTGTACTCATTTCCATGTTCCTCAAAGTACCTGTCAAGTAAGTCTTTCCTGATACCACTAACCTTGTTACTTTCATAAATTCCGGACTTTGCTTTAAGTATGCTTTTTCGATCAATATCAGTGCCATAGATCATCAGGTCATATTCTTTCCCTGACTTACGAAGTGCTTCAAGGAACAGGATTGCAAGAGAATATGTTTCTTCCCCTGATGAACTGCCTGCACTCCATACTTTAATTACATCCCTGGAATCTGTTTCTTTATTCTGCAATATTTTAGGAATAATATCCATTTCAAGTGCTGCAAAAGTCTCAGTGTTCCTGAAGAATTCTGTGACATTAACAGTAAGGGCATCCATAAGTTTATTGAGCTCTTCCGGATTATTCCTTAGTAATTCTATGTAGCTTTTTAGATCATCTCTATGGGCCAGGTTCATCCGTGTGTTGACCCTTCGTTCAATATAACTATCCTTATATTGACTGATGTCAAAACCTTTGTATTTATGTATAAGAACTCTAAGAGTGTTGAGGCTATTGTTGTTAATCATGATAATAAGCCTGTACTATTTGTATTCCTTTTTTTATTATATGGGATAAATTTAAATACTGTTTCTTATTATACTTATTATAAATAATATTAATACTTTAAAAAAGGAATTGCAGCTTTAGAGGGGATATATGTGAACGAAGCTAAACGTATGACTATTAAGAAAATACTTCTTCTAAGTTTTTTGGCTTTTGCTATTTTAATGGCCATTATCGGGAGTATTTCAGTGTACAACATTATAGCAATGCAGGACAGTGTTGACCAGATACTGGAGGTCCGAGTACCTTTATTATCTAAAATATCAGATGCTCAACATGAAATTGATGCCAGTTATGGTTTAACACTACAGTATTTATTAACTGAGGATTACTCCACAAGGCAGCAGGACAGACAGGAGCTCCAGAAAAGCTTGAACAGGGTCGATGAATTAGAAGACCAGATCACTTCCGGAATTCTTTCAAGTGGAGACCAGGATGCTACCACCCATCTACGGGCATCCAGTCAGGATTTTGAAAGAACTGCAACAGAGATCATGGACCTGCATGATTCAAGAATTACAATATCAGATGAGATAAACGTGCTTAAGACCCAAATGGTAGATAAGTCCAATGAGATGTTATCTCTTTCCCAGCAAATACAAATTAACGATATATACATTGGAATATTAGAATTGCAGGCATCTGAATACCGGTATTTGTCGAATCCTTCGAGTTCAAATGCACAGAATATTCAAAATCGTGTTTCATTGCTTAAAACTGATATTGCAACTTCAAATATGGACCTCGCCAGTAAGAACCAATTAATACTGATGACGGACCAGAACTATGCGCTTTTTGAACAGATAGTAGCCTTGAATGAAGACCTGGTAGAAACAAATGATGCAATTACTGTTTCGACATTTAATTTAGATACTATTTCAGATACCATGATCAATGATCTGGAAAGTCTTTATTTCCTTAATAACCAGAAACAATTGACTATTAAAGATAAAATCCAAAGTAATATCAAGTTATCTATTTTCATGGTAGGACTGGCTACCTTGTTGGTGCTTGCCCTTGTATTGTTATTATTTTTGATAATCCAGAAGATAATCAGGTCAATAGCAATTTTTTCTACTCACGCAAATATTATTGCCAAAGGAGATCTTTCACATGAAATTGAGATTACCAGCAATGACGAGATAGGTGATCTTGCCAACACATTAACAAATATGAAAGATGATATTAAGAATATTATAATAAATATCAGGGATGCTGCACTTACTTTCGGGTCTACTGCACAGGAACTGGCCGCTTCCAGTGAGGAACTCAGTGCAACTACAGAACAGATATCATCCAAGACACAGTTCATTGCAAAGGGTGCCAGTGACCAGGCACATGAAGTAGAATCCATGTCAAGGGAATTGATCAGGCTCTCACAGACTACTGAAGATATTGACAGGACTGTGGGCGAAGTCAAGGACTTTTCTGAAAAGACAGACGAAATGGCGAGGGGTGGAAGAGATATGGCTAATGAGGCCCTTGCAAAACTTGAAGTTGTGAAAGCCAAGCTTGGGGAATCTGCCGCTGCAGTTGAAGGACTTGGTATCAAATCCAGCAAGATCAGCAGTATCGTGGATGTTATTACTTCAATTGCCGACCAGACCAATCTCCTGGCATTGAATGCTGCCATAGAGGCTGCAAGGGCAGGTGAACAGGGTCGGGGTTTTGCTGTTGTTGCCTCAGAAGTAAGGAACCTGGCAGAAGAGTCAAAGAAAGCTGCCGAACAGATCGATTCGCTTATTAAAGAGATTTCCGAAGATACCAACCAGGCAGTAAAATACACTGAGATCGGAACTGCTGAAGCTGCTGAAGGTATTGAAATAACTAACAAGGCATTACATTCACTGGAGAAGATATCCCATGCAGTAAGTGAATCAGCCGAGAAGGTCAAAGGAATTACTTCCATTGTGGATTCCCAGAAAACAAATACTGAAAATGTGGTGAATGCAATGGATAAGGTTGCTTCCATTGTTGAAGATAATTTGAACTCTACCGAAGAATCGGCGGCGGCTACCCAACAGCAGACCGCATCTATGGAAGAACTCACCTCAGCTACTCAAGAACTTGCCCACCTGGCAAATAAATTGCAGGAATCTGTCAGCAGGTTCAAAGTATCCTGAAGGGTTGTTGTACATGTCTGATCAAATAAAATCCAAAGATATGCAGGTTGTTGTCTTCAATCTGGGTGGGGAAGAATACAGTGTGGATATTTCCGTAGTGCGGGAGATTATCCGCATGGTTGATCTGACCCGTATTCCCAAACTGCCAGAGTTCATTGAAGGCGTTATTAACCTGAGAGGGCAGATAACCACAGTGATCGATCTACGAAAACGTTTTGAAATGGAACCTGTAGTTAGCGATAATAATAGAATAATAATCGTCGACTTGAAAGGTGAACCCATAGGGATCATAGTAGATTCGGTATCAGAGGTCATGACAGTGCCGACCGGGCAGATTGATGATATGCCGTCAATAAAACACGCCCAGACCCAGGAATACCTGAAAGGGATATGCAAAGTTGATGATAGGATACTCATTTTACTTGATCTTGATAAGATACTTACAGAACTTGAGTTCGCACAAACCGAGACTATAAAGGAAGATCTAGAAATACCAGATACACAATAATTGAACAATTGATTATGAGGAAAATACATGGCAGATATATTGGTAGTAGATGATGCCGAATTTATCAGGACGTTACTAAAGGATATTCTTTCAGGCAACGGTCACCATGTTATTGGTGAGGCTGCAAACGGTGATGAAGCTGTTACAAAGTACATTGATCTTAAACCGGATCTTGTGACAATGGATATAGTTATGCCAAAATCCACAGGCATTGATGCTGTAAAAGCTATAAAGGCCGAGGACCCTAAAGCCTGTGTAGTAATGATCAGTGCCCTGGGCCAGCAGAAATTGGTAATGGAATCAATAAGGGCAGGTGCAAAAGATTTTATCGTAAAACCATTCGATGAAAAGACTGTGGTGGAAGTAATAAACAAAGCACTTCAATGATTTTCCTTATACCTTTTATTGTTACCAGGTTATACCATGAATTCTTTAATAGTTATAGGAGCATCTACAGGAGGACCGGAAGCATTGGCTGCTGTACTATGCGGACTTCCCAAGGATTTTTCTGTACCTATTGTGGTCGTACAACATATTCTGCCGGATTTTACCGGGACGTTTGCAAAAAGGCTGGATAAAAAGGGCAACTTAGTGGTAAGGGAAGGGGAACAAGGGGATATATTGAAACCCGGGCATGTATACATGGCCCCTTCCGACAAACATTTGATATTCAGACATGGCAAGATCGATCTGGATGATGGACCGCTTGTAAATTTCGTTAAACCATCAGTTGACGTTACCATGAAGTCTGCAGCCAGGTTATTTAGAAAGAATGCTATCGGGATCATACTTACAGGTTCGGGATCTGACGGCACTGTTGGAGTGAAAGCGATCAAGGATGCTAAAGGCATTACAATTGCCCAGGACAAACACACCAGTGTGATCTTCGATATGCCCGGAAACGCTATTGAATCAGGAAATATAGACTATGTTCTGGGAGTTGAGGATATTGCTGGTAAGATTATGGAACTGGTGAAAGGACGATGAATTCAGACCTGGAGAAATATAAAGAGATATATATCAGTGACATGAGGGAACACCTCCAGAACATGAATCGGTCGTTCGTGGAACTTGAACATGACCCTGGGAACATTGATCTGCTTAATGAGATATTCAGGGCTGCCCATACCATAAAGGGGAATTCAGCCACAATGGAATATGATGATGTGGCTCATCTGGCACATGAAATGGAAAACCTGCTTGACAAGATCCGCAATAAGGAGATAACCATAGACCAGGAGATTATGGATATACTCTTTGAAAGTTTTGATGCTATTGAATTAATGATAGAATCCATTTCAAACAATGAAGAAGTAATGGATCCAGCCTCGATTATTGAAAAGCTTGGTCAGATATCAAAAGTAAATGAAACAGAAGATGTTGATAA
>CBDUUM010000114.1:0-4920 GCA_965370445.1 uncultured Methanosarcinales archaeon | reverse complement strand
ATTTGTATCAACCAAAAACTGACGGATGTTTTTTCTTGATTTTTTCTTTAATATCACTTTGCACCTTACCTACTATGGTATCAATGTCTATATTTTTAAAGTCTTTCTCAAGCTGTTTCGCCAATTCTTCAATGTTTATTTTTTTGATAATTAAAAGGTCATTTTCAACATCTGCTATGAGTAGCTTGGAGCCTTTGTTCAGTTTCATTTTCTTACGTATTGCGTTTGGAATTACAATCCTGCCAGCTTTGTCTATGTTCACAATTTCCATAATATACCATTATGGTATTATGGCATAAAGTCTTTTGGGAATATTTCATCAATGCATTCATAATGTTGGTAGCTACTCCCCCTAAAGCTATTGTGTTCGGGTCAGGTTATGTTACCATTCCCCAGATGGCCAGGGCCGACTTGTGGTTGAATCTGGTTACTGTTGTGATTGTGTCACTGTTTGCGTTTTTGCTGTTCTGAGTCTGAACGGTTGAAAAATTAGTGGTGGAGCAGATACATTACATTAATTCAGAAGGATTTTAGTATATAGGGTGGGTCAATTTTCAATGGGAAAAGTGGGTCAATTTTGGGTGGGAATTTTCAATTCAATAAAATATTCATCCATTGACAGCACCTGATTCTATCTCCTGTTCCATGGTTTCCCAATCGTCTACCGGGAGGTTCATCTTGGAGATTTTCTTTACAGCATCGGGAGTTTTGGTATGCATTGGGCGTATGATGAGTTCGTCGTTCCTGTCTATTATATATACTGATGTGGATTCGTTCAGGCAGAGGGCTTCCCTCATTTTGGCAGGAATTGAGATTCTCCCAAATTTATCAATTTTGGCAATTTTCTGCATAATGGCAGATTGGGGTTTATTGGGTATAAAGTTTTTGAATGCTGTAGGTGGGTTGAGGATAGAGTTCTCGTCACCGACCCCGGATTTCGCTGCGGCTTAAATCTGGGGCATCTAAAGGGTGCATGAGCCTCTTTTAAAAGTTAGGGCATAATTATGAAATTATGAATGAAAAGGGGAAATTATATTTTATTTCTATCTATATAAATTTCTAAAAGTTTCTCTTCTGTTAATGGACAAGAAACTAAATCATCAAATTCTTCTCGAGAGAGATAAAGTTGATTTCTCATTTTGCTGACAAGGGTTTTTCCATATTCTTTAATACCATGACTTACAAAAGTTCTCACGTTTGTTTTCTTGCCATCGACATATAGAATATATATCTTATGTTTAGATTGATGAACTTGAAACCCCTTTTTACTCAGAGCAGACTCAATATCCTTAGTTTTATATGAATTCATTTTTGGCTTTCTACCCTGTAAGTTCGATCAATTTTTTTCTAAATTCTTTAGCTCCTTCAGTCAGCTCTTGTTCTTTTATATCAACATATTCTGATAATAAAATAGCAATTTCCTCTTGTAATCCCTCATTTGCCAATTTCATAGAGGGGGCGACTACTAACAATCCTAACTCATCATTAGAGGCTATATATTGTTCACCTTCAAAAACAATATCAATTGAAATCGGTTCATTTAGTTGTTTTTCAATTGAATCTAGTTCATATTTAATAATTTCAAAATGAGGTAACATATCCAGGGAAGTCTCATCCTCAATATTTAAAACGAATTTTCCACCTTTTGGCTTCATTGTTCCGCGAATTCGAATAAAATCACCAATTGAATTAATTATAATATCCTCTATCTCAGGAGAATATTCACAATGGATCAATCCTTCTGGTGAGTCAATTTTGAATTCTCTTTTTTTATCCACTCTTAACTCTATTAAACGACCTTCAACTTGTTTTTCATATTCTTCAGGTGTTTTCTTTAGAAGTGTGTGGATTATTTCTTTTTTTGATGGATTAAGAGTCAATTTTGGAGATTTGCCAAATTTAAAATTCAGAGCAATTTTAGATTGATCATCAGGCCAAATAGAATCATATTCTCTCAATATTCGATTTAGACGATGGGGATTATTAATTACTTCGAATAATTGTAGGTGTAGTGCATCTCTATTTTCTAAATCTCCTTTTTCAGAAATAATTTTTAATAAATTATTGGCAATTGATATTGAATTTTCACCTAATGTAGGCATTCCTGGTAAGCTTTCTTGTGCATCTCCAATTTGCATTTGTGCATGGACACTTCCTGTATCCAATCCAGTTATAACTAAAGAACAATTATCTTTAACAGATTGAGGATAAACACCCTTAGGGCGTGGTTCATTCCCTTCTAGATGATCACCAATACTGTAAAGAATATTTTGAAGATGCTGAAATACATCTGCTACATAAACAATTGGAATTTTATCCATTCCATTTATTGAAAAAGAAACATTCTTTTGACGACTCACCATTTAATTATTATTACTGTTTTTCTTAATTATAAATCCTTCTAAAAAATATGTGTAATCACTATTTTCCACAATTTTTAAAAATTGATCTACAAATAAATGATGCACATAATTGCCGCATGTGCAGCCCAAGCCATGCCCAATACTTCCATGATAGCAGCTTGGTGCCCAGAGACTTTTTTACACCACTTTTTCAGTTCAGGGAATTCCTGCCGAAATATCCTGCTTGTTCTACCTCTCAACCACAGTCCCACCCCTCCCCTCCAGCGCCTCGACCACACCCTCAGGCCTGCACACAACCGCCCGCTCCCCGCCCTGCTCCACGAACTCCACCGCAGCCTGAATCTTAGGACCCATGCTCCCGGGCGGGAACTGCCCTTCAGCCAGGTAGCCCCGTGCCTCCTCCACAGTCAGCCTGTCCAGTTCCACCTGCTCGGGTGTATTATAATTCAGCGAAACCTTATCCACAGTGGTCAGGAACATCACCACATCCGCCCCTATCTCTGCCGCCAGCAAACTGGAAGCCAGGTCCTTATCGATCACAGCATCCACACCCTTCAGGTCACCATCTTCCTCAACCACAGGGATGCCCCCGCCCCCGCAGGCAACCACAATAACGCCATCCTGCACCAGTTCCCTGATCACTCCCGCTTCAACAATATCCACAGGCACAGGCGAGGGCACCACACGCCGCCAGCCGCGCCCGCTGTCCTCCACCACAATGTGGCCGCAACGCTCAAACTCATCAGCCTCCTCCCTGCTGTAAAAAGGTCCGACAGGCTTGGTGGGATGCTCAAATGCAGGGTCATCCGGGTCCACCAGCACCTGCGTCACAACCGGGGCCACCCTTGTATCAAGATGATGATCCTTCAACTGGTTTACCAAGCTTTGGGCTATCATATATCCCATACTCCCCTGGGACTGGGCCACATCCACATTCAGCGGCACATACGGCACCTTCCCGCGGGCAGCCTCCACCTGTATCATGATAAAACCCACCTGCGGCCCGTTCCCGTGGGTCAGCACTACCCGGTGGCCAGCACGCACGAGGTGGGCTATGTATCCCATTGATTCAAAAGTATTGTCGAACTGCTCCTGAATTGTGCCCTTCTGCCCGGGCCTGATAATGGCATTACCGCCAAGTGCGGCCACAATAAGGCTCAAGCATTCACCCTAAGGAATTCGTTTATTACGGTTTCCAGGGTCATCTCCCCGATCTCCTTTATCTCGTAGCGCACCCTGGTGGACGGTTTATTAATACTGATCTCCCGTGTCAGGTCGATAGGAGTGCCTATGACCACAGCATCGCAGTCCACCCGGTTGATAGTTTCCTCCAGGTCCCTGACCTGCTTGGGGCTGTAACCCATGGCAGGTAGCAGCGCCCCTGTATCTGGATATTTCTTAAAGGTCTCTGTGATGGAACCCACAGTATACGGCCGTGGGTCAACAATCTCCCGTGCCCCTGCCTTGTAGGCCCCGATGGTGCCTGCACCGTATTTCATGCCGCCGTGGGTCAGGGTGGGTCCGTCCTCGACCACCAGCACCCGTTTTCCCCTTATCATCCCGGGGTGCTCCACCGTGACAGGCGAAGCTGAGTCAATTATCCTGGCGTTCGGGTTGACCTCCATGATATTACGGCGCACCTGCTCGATATTTTCCAGTTCCGCAGTATCCTGTTTATTGATCACCACCACGTCAGCCATTCGCAGGTTTATCTCACCCGGGTAATATGTGAGCCCGTCCCCGGCCCGGTGCGGGTCTGCCACCACAATGCTCAGGTCAGGTTTGAAGAACGAAAAATCATTATTACCCCCGTCCCATACCACGATATCTGACTCTGCCTCGGCTCTTCTGAGTATCTTTTCATAATCCACACCTGCAAACACAGTACAGCCCGCATCTATATGGGTCTCATATTCCTCCCTTTCTTCTATGGTAGTACCCATGGCATCCAGGTCCTTATAGCATGAGAAACGCTGCACCGCCTGCTTTGCCAGGTCCCCGTATGGCATGGGGTGTCTTACTACGGATGAGGTCTTGCCCAGCTTTTGCAGTATCTGGCAGACTTTTTTACTTACAGAGGTCTTACCGCTGCCTGTACGCACTGCACATACCGATATCACAGGTTTGCTGCTTGTAAGCTGGGTGGAATCGGGTCCCTGCATGATAAAATCCGCACCTGCGGCATTGACCATTGCGCCTTTGGACATAACATAATGATACGACACATCACTGTAGGCGAACACTACCTGGTCAATAGAGTGCGAATGTATCAGGTCAATAAGCTCGGCTTCCGGGAATATGGGAATGCCGTCAGGATACAGGTCGCCTGCCAGTGCAGCCGGATATGTCCTGCCCTCGATATCAGGTATCTGGGTGGCAGTGAACGCTGCCACGTGGTAGGCAGGATTGTTCCTGAAACATACATTGAAATTGTGGAAATCCCTGCCCGCCGCTCCCATTATTATGATTTTAGTTAAATTATTGCTCATATAGCTGCCCTCTGTGGTTTATTGCTTATCACTTGTTGGAATTTGCATTTTATTAGTTAATATTGTTT
>CBDUUM010000113.1:0-4953 GCA_965370445.1 uncultured Methanosarcinales archaeon | reverse complement strand
TTTTCTCACCTTTTTCCCATCTTTAACTTTATCTCAATCCCAAATCCCCCAACCTTAAATACTTCCTTAAACAATTATGTTTAATGGCACAAACTAACAACTCAATCATGAGTCCCACCATCGCAAAGATCCTCTCAGGATACGATCGGGACAACCTTACCATTGCCACAGTCACAAGCCATACCAGCCTTCAATTATTCGACGGCGCACGCAAGGAAGGCTTAAAGACCATCGGCATTTCCATCGGTAAACCCCCTAAATTCTATGACGCTTTTCCCCTTGCAAAACCCGATGAGTTCATAATCGTGGACAGCTATGCCGATATCCTGGACAAAGCCCAGGAACTTGCAGAGAAAAACGCCATAATCATCCCCACCGGCTCATTCGTGGAATACCTGGGGCACGAGAAATTCATGGACCTGGAACTGCCCACATTCGGCAACCGGCATGTACTGGAATGGGAATCGGACCGGGACAAAGAACGCCATTGGCTGGAAGGTGCCGGCATATCAATGCCCAAAAAGATAGAGGACCCAAAGGATATCAAATCCCCGGTCATGGTCAAGTACCACGGTGCCAAAGGCGGCCGGGGCTTCTTTGTAGCCAAGAACAAAGCAGAATTCTATCAGCGGCTGGATGAGTCCCAGCCCTACACCATCCAGGAATTCATAGTGGGTACCCGCTACTACCTGCATTACTTCTACTCACCCATAAAGACCGAAGGATACACACTGAGCAAGGGTACCCTTGAGCTTATGAGCATGGACCGGCGTGTGGAATCCAATGCCGATGAGATATTCAGGCTGGGCTCGCCCCGTGAACTGGAGGATGCGGGTGTGTATCCCACCTTCGTGGTAACAGGCAACGTACCCCTGGTGGCACGAGAGTCCCTGCTGCCCAAGATATTTGAACTGGGCGAACAGGTAGTGGAGAGTTCCCTTGACCTGTTCGGCGGCATGATAGGGCCGTTCTGCCTTGAGACCGTATGCACAGATGAACTGGAATTCCGCATATTCGAGATATCGGCACGCATCGTTGCAGGCACCAACCTGTATATGTCAGGTTCACCCTACTCTGACCTGATAGGTCCTGACTTCTCCACAGGCCGCAGGATAGCCAGGGAGATCAAGAAGGCAGTGAAGTACGATAAACTTGAAGAGGTACTGTCTTGAATAAGACATCTGATAAGATGTATGATGAAACGTCTGATAAAACCTATGATATAATCATAGTTGGAGCCGGACCGGCCGGCATGTTCGCAGCACACGAACTGGTGGGAAGTGGTTTTTCCGTACTTATTATTGATCAGGGTCGGGACATTTCCCAGCGTACATGCAAGATGGGGCTGGTGAGCCGGTGTACCCACTGCGAACCCTGTGATATCATGTGCGGTGTGGGCGGCGCCGGTACCTTCAGCGACGGCACCCTGAACCTGCGCCCCGATATCGGCGGCGACCTGAGTGAGTTCACCCATGACCCTGAAGCCGCCTGGGAACTGGTAGATTATGTGGACAGGATATTCCTGCAATACGGCGCTCCTGATGAACTGAACAGGCCATCCGGCACCGAGGTCGAATCCCTTAAACGCAGGGCTGCATCTGCAGGTGCCAGTTTCATTGACATCCCCCAGCGCCATATCGGATCGGACCGGGCGCCCCGGCTGATAGAGAAGTTCAAGACCGACCTTGTCGGTTCAGGTA
This sequence comes from uncultured Methanosarcinales archaeon, assembly GCA_965370445.1. Taxonomy (GTDB): domain Archaea; phylum Halobacteriota; class Methanosarcinia; order Methanosarcinales; family Methanocomedenaceae; genus Methanocomedens_A. The sequence continues at coordinate 3,253 of CBDUUM010000113.1, read as the reverse complement.
TAACCTTCATGCTGGAGACAACTGTCACCGACCTGGTTGTCAGTAACAGCAGGTGTACCGGCGTAGTGCTCAAGGACGGCAGCCGTGTTGAAGGGAAAGCCGTCCTCCTGGCCCCAGGTCGTATCGGGGCTTCCTGGGTGGACAAGATGGTAAAGCACCATGGGATCGATGCCAGCTATGCAGGTATTGATATCGGGGTCAGGGTGGAAGTGCCTGCCATAATCATGGACCCGGTCACCAGGATCAACCGTGACCCCAAATTCCATATTCGCACAAGGAAATACGACGACTTTGTCAGGACATTCTGCACCAACCACCATGGGTTTGTAGTCAGGGAAGAATACGAGGGTTTCATCGCTACCAACGGACACTCCATGAAGGATGCTATCTCAGACAATACCAACTTCGCATTCCTGGTAAGGATAGAACTCACCCACCCCATGGAAAACACTACCATGTACGGCCGCTCGGTTGCCAAACTGGCCACCACCATTGGCGGGGGCAGACCCGTCTTACAGCGTATGGGCGACCTGCGCCGGGGCCGCCGCTCCACTACGGAGCGCATTCAGCGAAACACCATCACCAATACCCTGAAAGATGTAACTCCCGGTGATATCAGTATGGCAATGCCCCATCGCATCGTGATGGATATCATTGAGGGGCTGGAAGTGCTGAACCATATCATACCCGGAGTGGCCTCGGATTCCACACTGCTGTACGCACCAGAGATCAAGTTCTATTCCATGCACCTGGACGTGGACAATAACATGATGACCAATATCGAAGGGCTGTATGCTGCCGGGGACGGAGCAGGACTGTCCAGGGATATTATCAATGCTGCAGCTACTGGCGTACTGGCTGCCAGGGGGTTAATGAACAATATGCAGGGATATCATGGAACTTGAAGAATTTTTACGGCAGAACGGTTTTGATGCCTACCTGCTGCATGCCGACAGCCACTGTAATCCGGATATGTACTATGCCACCAGGTTCCTGGCAGCTGATGCTTTCACATACCTGCATGCCAAAGGGGATATCCTGCTGGTATCAAGTATGGAAAAAGGCAGGGCTGAAAAGGAATCCAGGATAACTGATGTCAGGTCCAGCTCCGATTACGGACTCATGGATGAATTAAAGTGGCACAAGGACGGCGGTGTAGCATATTGCAAAGTGTTTGCCAAACTGCTTAAAGAAGAAAGGTGCAGCAGCATTGCAGTGCCCAGGGACTTTCCGCTGTTCTTTGGTGAATGCCTGACGGCTGAGGGTTTCAAGATCACAAGTGTTAATAGCCCTATCTCAAGGTTGAGGGAAAATAAGACAGGATCTGAAATCCAGGCCATCACAGCCGTCCAGCGCACTAACGAACAAGCTGTGGCACAGGCTATTGAAATTATTAGAAATGCCCGGGTCAATGATGGTGAATTGATCCATAACGACGTCCCACTCACCGCCGAAGCCGTCAGGGCGATCATACACCACTCTTTGCTGGATCACAGTTGCGAGGCTGATGATACTATTGTGGCCTGCGGACCCGGTTCTGCTGACCCCCACTGGCAGGGAAGCGGGGTATTGAAGGCACACCAGCCTATCGTACTGGACGTGTTCCCCCGCCATATGGTGAGCCGGTATTACTGCGACATGAGCCGGACCGTGGTTAAGGGTGAGCCAGACCCCAGGATCGCAGAAATGCATAGCGCAGTAGTGGAAGCACAGGAGACCGCATTTGGGCTTATCAGACCCGGGGTAAATGGCAGTGACGTGCACCAGGCAGTTTGCGATACACTTGCCGAGGCTGGTTTCCAGGTGGGGGATGATGAAGGTTTTATCCATTCCACTGGTCACGGCGTGGGTCTTGAGATACACGAGAAACCAGGTCTGGGTTTGCAGGATGTTGAACTGGAGGTAGGTAATGTGGTGACAGTGGAGCCAGGACTGTATTACAAAGACGTGGGGGGCGTAAGGGTGGAGGATATGGTAGTGGTCACTGATGGCGGATGCAAGAATTTAACTATACTTGATAAGAATCTACAGCTATGAATAATCACAGGTGATGTTAGTAATGGACGAAAACGAGTTGATCAAGGAAATCAATGAAATTGTTACGAAATATAAAACTGCCGGTAAGATACTTGCCAGGGTCAGGAAAGAGACCGCAAAACAGGTTCAGGTAGGTGCGTCCCTGCTTGATGTGGCAAACTTCGGCGAGAACATGATCCGTGAAGAAGGGGGTGAGCCGGCATTTCCAATAAACATATCCTGCAACGATGAGGCTGCCCATGCCACACCCAAAAAGGAAGATACTGATGTGTTCGGCGAGGATATGGTCAAACTGGATATCGGTGTGCATATCGACGGATACATTGCCGATACAGCCATCACAGTGGACTTATCCGGGCACCCTGAACTGGTGGAGGCGGCCGAAGCAGCCCTTGAAGCTGCCATCCAGGCCGTACATGCCGGAATTAACACAACCGAGCTGGGAGTGATAATCAATGATACCATTACAGGTTATGGGTACAAACCTATAGCTAACCTGACAGGGCACGGTCTGGCCCAGTATATGCAGCATGTGCCGCCTAGCATACCCAATATCCCTGTTGATTCCGGTGTTGTCCTAGAAGTGGGGCAGATAATAGCCATAGAACCCTTTGCCACCGACGGCAAGGGATATGTGAGTGATGGGGCAAGTGCTGAGATATATAGTAAGGTTGGCAACAAGCCCATCCGGGCCCCCGCTGCCAGGGCCATCCTGAAGGAGATCGAACAATTCAGGACATTACCCTTCGCAAAGCGGTGGCTCAATTCAAAGCACCTGGACTTTGCAATGCTGCAGCTTGAAAAGAACGGGAACATTTCCTCTTATCCGGTACTGAAAGAGGAAACTGGGAAACTGGTCTCCCAGGCGGAACATACTTTAATAGTCGAAGAGGACGGCTGTACGGTAACAACCAGATGATCATGGTACGTCTCAGAAGAATCGCAGGACTATTTGGAATAATAATATTTGCAGCCCTGGTTACCGGAAGTGCCAGCGCCGAATATAACTGGAGCAACCAGATCACTGTCCACCTGGACGGCATGGAATGGCAGTACACCGAAGAGCTGTCTGATATGGATTCCTATGTATTCAAATACGATATCGATAACAGGCAGGGGGATAAGGACCACTTTGTCAGTACATGGGAACTGATGAAGGCAGACAAGCGGATGAGGGAAAGGTTCAGGGATGCCATTGAACGTGAAATGGATGTCA
>CBDUUM010000112.1:0-5041 GCA_965370445.1 uncultured Methanosarcinales archaeon | reverse complement strand
TTTAATACTTAACCTACTGAAGTTTATCAAGCACAGTAATCCTCCTTGTCAGACTGCGGTGCACTCTCTGTATGTACACATCAACCACTGAAAAGTTGGCAGATACCGCCCACTCCTCAACAGGACATTCAGAGACCACCACTGCCCGACCGCCGGGACGTAAGACCCTGAACATCTCCTGAAGAGAACGTTTCATAAGATTATCAAGGGACCTGGCCTGAATAAGTGCAGACCTGCCATAAGGCGGGTCAGTCACCACACAATCGATACAGCTATCCTTCAGTGCCATATTACCTGCATCCTGGAACATGAGGGAATGATCAGGCACATAAAGATCAAGATTCATCCTGGCACCCAGCAGTATCTTCCTTTGTACATCACAACCCAGCGTCACCGCACCCATAAGCCCTGCCTCCACCAGTATTCCACCGGTGCCGCAGTACGGGTCAAGTATCATGCTTCCCTGTCCTGTGCGTGCAATATTTACCAGGGAGCGTGCCAGCCTGGGCATGAGGACGCCGGGATAGAAGAACGGTTTGTTCTGTGGCTTGCGGTCTTCAAATGAACCGCGGTCAACAGATGCCAGCACACGGCCGAAGATGCATTTTCCATCAGTCAGTACTGCCCGATACCGGACGTCAGGATTTATAAGGTCGGCACGATATCCTTTATTGTAGAGCACACCACCGATCTTTCGTTCAATATCTTCAGAAGAGATGGGACTTTTACGCTTAATCTTTTTTGCCCTTACTTTATAGGTAAGGGACGCAGGCTCATCAAAATCCACATTCTCAACCATGTTCATGATACCAGGCAAGGTTGAATCCGAGATGCCCAGCACATTGATAATATGCCAGGTAAGGGCCAGCCGTTTGCTAAGTTTGCTCACCTGATCCATGTTTGCGTTTGCATTTTTATTAGTATTTGTATTTGGGATATCAACAATAAGTACCTGGTCGAATCGACTTTCAATGGAAAATCCAATGTCTTCGGATTCCAGGGCTCCGATAACTTCAGCTACTGGTATATCCGGATGCTCACCTGAGAGTTCAAAAGCAATTAACGTCATAATTCAATCAGAGGCTTCAGGTGGCTGCATGTTATCTTTCAGTTCTTTGAATACTTCTGCCATCACACCATAATGCATGAACTGTTCGTGAAGCCTCTCTGCAGAAACCTTTTTTGCATAGGAATCATCTTCCCAGGGAATGTCCAGGTCATAGTTCACATTTTTTAATAATAAGCCACATGCCGGTGCCGGTTCCAGTCCCTCTTCGAACTCTTCCGGATGGAGCATGCGCTTAAGCCATTCAACTTCACGAGTCTGGTCCCCCACCATACGAAGAGCTGTAACGATCTTGCGCACCATATGCCATACGAAACTATCAGCCTTGATATCAAGATTGATAAATCTGCCTTCCACTCTTATATCTATTCGTTCAACTGTCCGTACAGTGGACTTATCCACATCCGGTGTGGCGAAATTAGCAAAATCGTGGGTACCTCTTAAAAGCTTTGATGCTTTGCGCATAAGTGGGATATTAAAACATTCACCACAAATGAAATATTTGTATTCCCGGCTCACAGCATGCCGCCTGGGGTCAAAATCATCAGGTACTTCGGCTCTTGACCATACCCAGATAGATGGAGGCAGTTTGCTGTTAATTACCCTTGGTATTGCCAGTTTCGGGTTGTCGGTATCAAAAGCGATCACCTGTTCAAGGGCATGGACTCCGGCATCGGTCCGACCGGAACCGGTATATCTGGCACTTTTATGGTCAGTAATGATCTTCAGTTCTTCAAGAGTTCTGAAGAGTTCTTTTTCAATTGTTGGCACATTAGGCTGTATCTGATATCCGTGATACTCAGTGCCGATATATGCAATCTTTAATGCTATCCTCATAAGTCCGATCTTATGGAAATATGTGCAGGTAAATGATAAAAGTAACTCAATGGTATGATCAAAATGATCATTTCCTATTGACTGCCTTTTTTTGCCGGTAATAATCTACGATCATTACTAATGCTATCATGAACATGCACCCCATCAGGAACCACAAGCCCAGGTGGGATGTGAAATCCACATCAAGAGTTGACATACCCTTTTCCAGGGTGGCTGGTTCAACATATTGGGTAGGTATGTGTGATGGCATATCAGTGACCATTTCAGCCGCTTCAGATGCAGCTTCAGGGATGTTCGAGGCATCCGGTGCAGTTGCATTTGCATTTGATAGGGTCTTTTGTGCTGAATCATTCACCACACCCATTATCGAATCTTCTGCTCCTCCTGAAACATTGCCTATAAGATCCATCGAATAATCTGTCGAATAATCTATCGAAGGATCCATTGAAGCACCCTCTTCAAAAATTCTTTGGCCATTGCCATCTGGCATCATGCTTTTGGAGGAAGTAAATGTACTTGTTAGCAGTTCAATAAAACCTGATGCGAAGACAGCAGTCAGAATGACGCCAAGGTACTTTTTCAGTACTTCGGTAATAGAAGCACTACCAATCTTTTCAGGTATTACAACGATAAGTTTGCGTACGGGTGCATAGACCTTGACCTGTCTCCCTTTCTCGCTGTACTTTATTCGTTCGATCTTTGCCAGTCCCACGTCCACAAGGTTTTCAAGATTATATTTTATAGTGGTCAGGGGAACATCCAGTTGTTTGGCGATACCGGATGCACTCATGGAGTGCTCGGCAAGCAGTTCCATAATCTGCCTGGCCGTGTCATTGGTAATGACCTGGGTTATCTTTTTTGATTCTTCACCAAGAGGAAGCACCAGAAGTTTTTCACTGTTATCATTTATTTTATTATCAGCCTTGTCGTGGCTGTTGATTCCAGTGTCTCCGGGTACATCTTCCATACATTAACTTATGTGGATTATATTGATATACATACCGATAACTGCGAACTGACCTGCACTTATTGGTCTTCTGGTAATGTCTGCATCCTGTTGAAATGCCTGCTGAACTGGCTGCGGCGGTTGATATGCTGGTGTTTGGCAGCACGTTTTACAATACCGGTCCAAAACTCATCTTCCATTATGTATCACCTCAGGTATATGGATGTACGACAGCAATGATAAACCACATCCAAGAGCACAGCGAAAGTAATCCTTGAAGGATGGTATGATAGTGGAATAAGTGGGGAATCAAGATGCTTCAATAACCCTTTTATAATATGAAACGATTTTATAACTGAGGTTTTTTATATGGAAGAACTTAAAGCGAGGGATCGTTTTCTATATTACTGATTCGATACGGGATAAACGCGTAACTATTTTCGACACCACACTGCGTGATGGTGAACAAACCCCTGGCGTATCTCTTACGTTTGAACAGAAAAAAGAGATAGCTTCCCAACTCGACAAGCTTGGCGTTGATATACTTGAAGCCGGGTTTCCCATTTCATCAGAAGGGGAGAAGCAGAACGTAAGCGAGATCGCTAAAATGGGTCTTGGACTGGATGTATGCGGACTCTCAAGGTCAGTATTTTCCGACCTGGATGCATGCCTTGAATGTGAAGTGGATATGGTGCATACCTTCATTCCCACATCTGATGTGCAGCGCATCCATACCATCAATAAGAGCAGGGAAGAGGTACTGGACATGGCCATCAGGGCTGTGGAGCATATCAAGGACCACGGCGTAAAATGCATGTTCAGTCCCATGGACGCCACCAGGACGGATTTTGATTACCTGTTACAGATCAGCAAGGCGGTCCAGGAAGCGGGATGCGATGTTATTAATATTCCTGATACGGTTGGCATTTTCGTACCATCGGCCATGAAGGCTTTGATAGCTGATATCAAAAAGGATATCACCATCCCTATTGATGTTCACTGCCATAACGACTTCGGGCTTGCAGTGGCTAACAGCCTGGCAGCAGTTGAGGGAGGCGGTAGGCAGGTACAGGTCACTATTAATGGCCTGGGCGAGCGGGCCGGCAATGCCGACCTTGCCGAGACTGTAATGAGCCTGCACAGTATCTACAGGGCAAAGACCAATATCAAGACCGAGTACCTGGTAGAGACTGCACATATAGTAGAGCGGTATACTGGCGTAAGGATACCTCCGACAATGCCTATTGTTGGTGATAATGCATTCGCACACGAGAGCGGGATACATACCCATGGCGTGCTTACCAGGACAGATACCTTCGAGCCCGGCATTATGACACCTGAGATGGTAGGGCATAAGCGGCGCATCGTGATGGGCAAACATGCAGGCAGGCATGCGGTCGTAAAGACACTGGAGGATGCAGGTCTTGAACCTGACAACGACCAGTTGACTGAGATCATGGCCAGGATGAAGGACATCAGCAACAAGGGCAAATCCATCACAGATGCAGACCTGTTCGCCATTGCTGAAGCTATTATGGGCAAAGTGAAGAAATCCGAGCGTCCCATAGACCTGATGGAAGTCTCTGTAATGACAGGGAATATCATCACTCCAACAGCTTCTGTAAAGGCAATGGTGAGGGGTGAAGTGAAGGTAGGAGCCAGTATTGGTGTTGGCCCGGTGGATGCGGCACTGAACGCTGTCCAGAGTATCATTAATGGCCAGAGGACAATGAAATTGAGGGATTTCAAGATCGAGGCCATTTCGGGTGGTTCGGATGCACTTGCCGAAGTTATCATTGGTGTGGAGGATGACAGGGGGCGGATTATGACTGCCAGGGCTGCCAATGAAGATATTGTGATGGCATCGGTAGAGGCTCTTGTGACAGCTATGAACCGCATCCTGATGATGCAGTAGGGAATATGAACAGACCGGCTGCATATATTCTTGACCTGGACGGTGTGGTCTATCGCGGGAGAACGGTCATACCAGGGGCCTGCGAATCTATTGACAGATTGAGGAGTTCGGGCAGCCGGGTGGTATTCCTTACCAATAATGCCACCCGTACCAGGGAGGCCATAGCCCGGCGGCTTGTGGATATGGGTATCCCGTGTGATGCAGGGGATGTGATATCCTCTGCCTATGCCGCATCAGTCTATATTAAAGAGAAGTATGGCAGCAGTACCATCTATCC
>CBDUUM010000111.1:0-5225 GCA_965370445.1 uncultured Methanosarcinales archaeon | reverse complement strand
TTTAATATAAATGGTGATATAGTATAACACAAATCTACAGGACATCCTGTATTTCTTAAATAACGTGATACTCATGCCAACGTCAACCAATAATGAAAACCGCAATATGGTACGAGCGTATATCGATATGCTTCGACCCGAGATAGCTGATATGGACCTGGCACTTCCGGCTGCCAGTGCCCTGCTTGCAACCTATCTCATCAGCGGAGGTATGCCACCCTTATTCCCGTTCATCCTGGCAGTCGTAGGTGCATATTTTGCAATTACCAGTTCCTATGTGTTCAATGATTACTGCGATGTGGATATCGACAAGATCAATCTCCCGAACCGGCCTCTGCCATCCTCACGGATGAGCCGTAAAAATGCACTGGCCTATGCCCTTGGACTGATGGTGATCGCCAGTATCGTTGCTGCCTACCTGAATCCCGAATCACTGGCTGTTTTTATTATAGCTGCGGGCGTTATTACCTTTTATTCAAGTGTGGCAAAACGGTCCACTTTCCTGAGTTTTTTTCCTGTTGGTATCTCATACGGGCTGGTCCCAATAGGTGTCTGGCTTGCTTTTGACCCTGCAGGGGTGCTCAATCTCGGCTTAGTACACTCATATGCGCCTGACGATGGTGTGCTGCTGCCACTCTCTGCGCTATTCTTCGGCGCAATGATCTGTGTTACAGACTGGGGCTTTACACTGAGCGGCGTGGCACGGGATGTGGAAGGGGATCGTGCCAAAGGCGCACCAACCGTGCCTGTGACGTTCGGGGTACCTGCAACTTCGAAGTTCATATTCGTATGCTGGGTAGTAGGTGTTGCGGCATCCCTGGTTATAGGGTATACTGCCCACCTGGGTCCGTTGTATTTTGCAGGTGCAATATTCGGCGGAGTCTGGATACTGTGGCAGTCCATTGATTTTATTAAGAACCCTCACCCTGAAAGGGGAGGAAAATTATTCCTGCAAGGTTCCAGGTACAGGGGTGTGATGTTCGGCTCCCTGATACTCGATGTGCTGCTCCTGATATTTATAAAGTCCACTGGATATCCTTTTATCTGGTAATACCGGAGTGGTTAGCAATTGAATGAGAATACCAGTATAGTGGTGATCGGTGCCAGTCCTGCCGGGGTGATGGCTGCCAGGAGTGCGGCATTACATGGGGCCAGTGTGACACTACTGGACTGTAAGGAGGATATTGGACTCCCGCCCCATCCCGCAAATACGTTCTTCCGGTTCATGATGGACCGTAACAGCGAGCCGATACTGGATGAGTATATACTGAACCGGCTGCGTGGTATGAAGATAATCTCGCCCGGAGGTATCGCTATCGAGATAGAGACCCCTGGATATTACATAGACAGGCAGCGTTTTGACAGGCATTACAAGGATGAACTATTAAAAGCTGGGGTGGATGTGCAAACAGGCATGGAAGCCCTTTCAGTGATGCGGGCCGCTTCCCAATTAAAGGTAAGTACATCTGATGGTATCCTTATTCCAAAACTTGTAATTGCGGCCGACGGTATAGAGTCAAAGACTGCGGCCCGGATGGGGCTTAAGACCACACGGTATCCGGGAGATATTGCCTGGGCTATGGAGGCAAAGGTCAGGGCACCCGGCATCGGTGAGCCTGATATGTTTGAATATTATATAGGGGACCATTCACCTGGCTGGAAGTCCACCTATTCGCCGGCCGGGGGTGACCTGGCTACACTGGGAGTATATGTCAGGCGCCACGGCAGGGATGTTTCTGCCTTTTTTGACAGGTGGCTTGAGATGTTCGCCAGGATGAAGGGGTATGATATCGATGATATTGAGATAATTGCCACGTATACAGGGGGTGACCCTATAGCCACGGTCCCGCACCAGTTAGTCGCGGACGGGTTTATGGTGGCTGGCGGTGCGGCTGGCCAGAGTGGTATCGGCTATGGTATGCGGGCCGGGCAGATCTGCGGTGAGGTGGCTGCGGCTGCGGTTGCTGGAGGTGATGTATCGGCAGGACGCTTGCGGGAATATGTAAAACTCTGGAAAGGGGAGTTTGCCAACGAGTACTGGATGGGGCGCATGGGCCTGGAACTGGTACGCAAGATGACGAATGAGGAGATCGATACTGTGGTGTCGGTGTTTGCAGGCCGTGACCTGTCATCGCTTGAGGGGACGCCGCTGGTGCAGGCGGCTAAGGTGGGGTTGTTCATTGCAAGGCATAAGCCGACGGCGCTGTGGGCGTACAGGGCTATGCTGAGACGGAAGTGAAGGGTGTAGATTTTACTAAACTCCCAAATGACCGATAGGTCTCTACGCCTGCCATAATTTACTTCACTCATTTGTCTTCATACTTTTTCCTGTCGTCTATCATCTGCATTTGACTGCTTCCCCCTTCCTGCACTTACCCAGCTGCCCAGCCCTGGTGCTGCGGACCGGGTACGAGCGCTCATGCGTTGAGCGTGGGTTGGGAGGGGGGTGATGGTGGTGGCCTCGGATGTTGGAGGGTGCTGCCGGCGGCGGGCATGGCTGTTAAAATATAAAATTTATGAAATACTGCACCGCAAACTCCGCAAATGGTGCGAAAAATCCAATAGTTTGGCTATGATACCCACTCAATGTTAAAGTGAACCACTTTAATTAGTTCCGGTGTGAAGCACAGGTTGTTTAATCCGGGTGTGGAGCCTCTGGAAATCATTGAGGTGCAATTAGGTGAGTATATGGGTGGATTATATTGAGAGGTTTGATGATGAGTATGGGAGGGTGTAAGCATTTATAGAATGTTAACTTAAAAAGAATAACATTGAAAGACAATCTCGAATAAAGTATTGGAAATTGGATAATATGAAAACAATAGTAACAGGCGGAGCAGGGTTTTTGGGTTCACACCTATGCGATCTTCTGCTTGAGAAGGGGCATGAGGTTATTTGTATTGACAACCTGGTGACAGGCAGTGCAAAGAATATCGAGCACATAGATTCGGATAAATTTACATACCTGAAGCATGACATCACAAAACCGATCTATTTCGGGGACAAGATCAACTACATTTTCCACCTCGCATCCCCTGCATCACCTATCGATTACCTTGACCTGCCGATCCAGACACTGAAGGTGGGGGCCCTGGGTACCTATAATTTGCTGGGACTGGCTAAGGAACAGGGGGCACGATTCTTGCTGGCATCTACTTCCGAGGTTTACGGGGACCCGCAGGTGAACCCGCAGCCTGAATCCTACTGGGGCAACGTGAATCCGATTGGGCCGCGGGGTGTGTATGATGAGGCGAAAAGGTATGCCGAGGCAATTACGATGGCATATCATAGGTATCACGGGGTGGATACGCGGATTGTGAGAATATTCAATACATACGGGCCCAGGATGAGGATTGATGACGGAAGGGTTGTTCCGAATTTCATTGGGCAGGCTTTGAGAGGTGAAGACCTGACTGTGTATGGGGATGGAAAGCAGACCAGAAGTTTCTGCTATGTGAGTGATGAGGTAGATGGCATATACCGTTTGATGATGTCTGATTATGATCTGCCTGTAAATGTTGGGAATCCGGATGAGCATACGATACTGGAATTTGCTGAGAAGGTTCTTAAGATCATTGGAAGCGATTCGCAGATTGTTTTTAAGGAGCTGCCAGTGGATGATCCTAAGGTTCGGAGGCCGGATATATCAAGGGCGAAGGATGTGCTGGGGTGGGAGCCGGTAGTGGGGTTGGAGGATGGGTTGGAGAGGACTTTGAAGTATTTTCAACAATATCTTATGAGTAGTGCGTAATCTTATTTGTCGTTGGATTCTACTTCAATGTGGATTAAGATTTTATGGAGTTCATCGTTATTGCCACATTATCAGACATAAAGTAATACACTACCCAAAATTCAGAGCACTATGACCAATTACCATTTAATTTGAAGGGAATACCTTATCACTTGTGTTTATTGCTTATCACTCGTTGGATTTTGCATTTTATCAGTTAATATTATTTAGTTTTTAACTATAATTATCCTATTTTACAAATTCCCCTGGATGGATGTTAGTGTCAGGTTCTATCATCGAACCCACGTTCAGCATGCTGTTGATGCCTGTATGTACATTATCGCCCATAACGGTACCCAGTTTCCTGCATCCGGAATCAACCAGTATGCCCTTTATCTTTACCTTGATATTGGCACCATCATGCCGCAGGTTCGCCACCTTTGTCCCTGCACCGAAATTGCAATTTGTGCCTATGATACTGTCGCCTACATAGGAAAGATGGCCTACATGGGTCCTGTCCATTATAATGGAGTTCTTGACCTCTACAGCGTTGCCGATGCGCACGCCCCTGCCCAGGCTTGTGTAAGGCCTGATGTAACAATTTGGCCCTATATCACAATCAGGCCCGATAATTACCGGTCCTTCAATGTATGCACCGCTCCTTACCCTGGCACCTTTACCCACGATCACAGGGCCGTGGATATGCACACCATCCTCAACCTCGCCCAAAATATCTTGTGAAATAGTCTTCAGGTACTCCGTGTTCGCATCCAGCAGATCCCACGGCCTGCCTATATCCAGCCATGTGCCGTCCAGTATCTGGTATCCCATGTGAATACCGCTATCTATCATATCCTGTATCGTCCTTGTGATCTCGTATTCATCCCTTGCTGAGATGGGCGTACTATCTATGGCCCCGAACACCTCTGGCTCAAACACATAGATACCTGCATTGGCAAGATCGGTAGGCGGCTTTTCTGGTTTTTCATGCAGGCGCACCACATAGCCACCATCTACTTCAAGTACACCGAACTGGGATGGATCATCCACCTTCATGGCAGCCATAACAGCTACTTCATCCCGCTCCAGCAAAGTCCTTACCTGGGCGGACGAGATCATAACATCACCGTTCAACACAAGGAACCTGTCATCAATAAGTGATCTGGCAGTCCCGATGGCATGGGCCGTACCCAGACGTTCTTCCTGAATAATATAATCTATCCTGACCCCTAAAGCCGAACCACCTCCGAAATATTCAACAATAGTATCGCCGTGGTACCCTACCACAAGCACGAACTCACTTACTCCGGCATCCCTGACCTGCTCGATGACATGCTGCAAAAGGGGACGATTGCCGATGGGAAGCATGACCTTGGGGCGGTTCCTTGTAAGCGGACGCATTCGCGTCCCTTCTCCGGCTGCAAGGATGATGGCTTTCATGGAAAGATATTTTAGTGCTGTTACAATAAAAAGATGTTTACTTTATTCACAGGAA
>CBDUUM010000110.1:0-5305 GCA_965370445.1 uncultured Methanosarcinales archaeon | reverse complement strand
ACTGATATGGATGAACCCGATGACCTGGTAGAACTACTGATACACGGGCAGGGCAGATCAGCAGATTATCTCAGGTCTACCGGAATATCCCTTGATACCAAAACAGGTAAACTTGACCTGAATAAAAAGAGCTGACAAATAAGCAGAACTGGCAAATAAACAGAGCTGACAATTACCGCGTAATTGTCAATTCAATGTCTGTCCAGTCCTCTTCCACACCCTCAAGGGGTTCTACTGCACCGCCCACAATACCTGCAATAACCTTCTGCACAAATTTGTTTATTGTTATATCCTTTCCGTCAACAATAAGTTCTAGCTCCATATTGTTCTCCGTATTGTTCTCCATATTTTTCCCTCCGATATTATCCAATATTATATATACATCTCATACATCTCGATTTTTGGTTGTATTTTCTACAAATTCCTGCATATCCCTTACATCCCATCCCAGGATGTCACGGATTATAATGTAACTCATTTCAGGCGATATAGCTCCCGCTTCAGTACAGATAAGGTCAATATAGCTTGAAGGGGTAACATCAAAAGCCGGATTTTTTACTCTGACATGTTTCATGCCTGATAGTTTTTCAGGGTCAATGACCTCCCCCCGATCCCGCTCTTCAATTTCTACCATTTCACCAAGCAGTGTACGTGGACTGAATTTATAAGTCTCGGCCGCTACTATCAGGTTTGTCCTGCTCTCATGGGCTGCCATTGCCAGTTGGGATGTACCTATCTTATTAATGACTGACCCATTTGCCGTCACTGCATCAGCTCCTACCACCACCAGGTCTACATCCTTCATAAAGTACCTGACTGCCGAATCAACGATCAGTGTGGTCTCTATGCCCAGTTCGTTAAGTTGTTGAATTGTCAAATGACCCTGCAACCGAGGTCTGCTCTCTGTAGCTATTACTTTGATATTTTTCCCGCTGTGGTGAGCTTCGGCTATTACTGATAAAGCAGCCTGGCTGTTGCAGTGGGTCATAATAGTATCGCCATTGCCTATGCGCTGGCTGCCGATTCGACCGATGCGTTTGGTTGCTTCCTTTGATGTGGATATGAACTCATCTGCCAGCCTTACCAGATCAGATCTTGCTTCATCTACTGATCCTCCCTTGTATGCCATTACTATCCTGATGGCATTTGGTAAAGATACCGCAGTGGGTCTTGTTGATACAAGTATTTCTGCAGCCCTGGATAACTGATTGTCAAACTCCTGTTTGTTGGTGGTTTCCTGTAAGAGGGCATAGTCCTTCAGAGCCTGTGCCGCTGCCCTGGCAATGGTACCGGCCCCGCGTATCTCCATATCCCGTATCCTTTTGGCAACGTCTATTATCTTATCCATTTCTACAACCAGTACACAAAAGGTCACTTACATGGCAAAAGGCTTACTACATTGACAGATAAAATACCGCCAATGAATGAAATGACAGTTCCCGGGCATCACTCCACTAAGGAAAGAATAGAGCAAGTGGTCGAATATCTCAAAAACTTCAACAGTATGCTTGTGGCATACAGCGGCGGAGTGGATAGCAGTACACTGGCAGCACTGGCCTACCTGGCACTTAGAGACAGGTGCATTGCAGTTACCGCTGAGAGCCAGACCATGCCGGCACGGGAACTGGAAAGTTCTGTAAGTACAGCCAAATCATTAGGTGCCAGGCATATCATCATTCCCTATAACGAACTGGAAGAGCCGGGATTTGCCAATAACCCACTTGATAGATGTTACCACTGTAAAAATGGCCTGTTCAGGGAGTTGAAGAAACTGGCCAGGGAACTGGGGTTGGAAGTTGTAGCTGAAGGGACTAATGCTTCAGAACTGGAAGGATACAGGCCGGGCCACAGGGCAGCGATTGAAAACGGGATACTCACACCCTTTGCAGACCTGGGTATTACTAAAAACGAGATACGTCAGATGGCTAAGTATCTTGGATTGCCAATATGGGATAAGCCTCAATTGGCCTGCCTGTCCAGCAGGTTCCCTTACGGACGGACTATTACCGTCCAGGGGCTTCGAAAGGTGGAGAAGGCAGAGGATTATCTATTTGATCTCGGGGTTAACCAGTGCAGGGTACGCGACCATGAAGACACTGCTCGTATTGAAGTATCAGGGGATGATTTTCATATTTTATTGAAGCACAGGGATGATATTGTAGGTGTTTTCAAAGAGCTTGGTTATACTTATATCACCCTTGACCTGGAGGGGGTCAGGAGCGGCAGTTTTGATATCGCTGTCAAAACCGGGACCCTGCTGAATAAACTCCGGGATAACAATACCGGCAAGCCAAATAACATTTAGGCCAAATAACAGCTAGGCCAAACAACCCAGGCCATATAACCAGCAGACCTCACTCGAACAGCCTGTCCACCAGCCACTGGGGGTCGAACTTGACCATATCGTCATATTCCTGGCCCACCCCAAAGAACAGTATGGGTTTACCTGTTGTATGGGCTATTGAAATAGCTGCACCGCCTTTGGAATCTGCATCAGACTTGGTCAATATGCTTCCGCTTATAGGTACTGTCTGGTTGAATAACTGGGCACGTTCCACTGCATCGTTGCCAGCAATCGCTTCGTCCACGAATATCACAAGGTCAGGGGGGGATACCCTGCATATTTTCTTTAACTGGTCCATCAGGTTGATATTGGTATGCATCCTGCCAGCCGTATCTGCCAGCACCACATCTATTTTCCGGGCTTTGGCATACTCCACCGAATCATATATCACAGCAGCCGGGTCGCCGCCTTCCTGGTGTTTGATCATCTTCAATCCCAGGTTATCTGCATGATGCTGCAGCTGGTCAATGGCACCGGCCCTGAATGTGTCCCCTGCTGCCAATACCACCGAATATCCCCTGTCTTTCAGCCGCTTTGCTATCTTGGATATGGTGGTGGTCTTACCGGTGCCGTTCACGCCGACAAAAGCAATATTGACAGGTTTATTTGCATGTTCAATAAAGTCATCAAAATCCAGGGTCTCTACGTTCAATACATTGATAAGCGCTTTTCTGAGAGCCTGTTCTACAATATCCTTCTTGTTCCCGCCGATCTTGTAGTTACTCCCGACCAGTTCCAACTTCACATATCCTACTATTTCTTCAGCAACATCAAGGGCAACATCACTTTCAAGGAGTGCCACTTCCAGGTCCCATAAGGGTTCTTCCAGCGTTTTTTCACTGATTATGAACTCACGATTAAGCAGCAGTGCTTTTGCCTTCTGTTTGATTCCAACTGCTACTGATGGTGTCTCTTTCTTTTCTTCTTTAGTGACACTCTTTGACCCGGCCTGCTGGATATCTTCAGATGCCTCTTCAGCCTGTTGATCCAGTACGTCACCGAATGAGTTTTTGAAACTGCTTAGTTTTTGTTTTAGACTATTGAACATCTATAAACCCTGTATTGGACCTTGACCTGCCTGTTGTGCTACTTGACCTGCCTGCTGTGCTTTTACTGCCGTTGTCACAAAGGACTCTATCTCCTGCATCTTTGTTACGATCTGGTCCAGGTTGCTCTGGGTGGTTTCATGGAACTTGGTAAGCTCTTCTTTCCGGATTTCCAGGCTTTTTTTAGCATTGTCCAGATCCTTTTCCGTACTGATACCTGCACCAATTTGCATGATCACAGTATCTGGTTTTGATAGCTTTGCCATGATATTGGTACCCATACCGATTGGGATCAGGATTTCGTGTCCGTCTTCTACTCCTTCAAACCCGGCAATGGTATTGATGGCTTTCTCGGATTCGGCTATAGAAGCACCGACCATGTCCAATTGTTGTGTTAGTGCATCTGACTGGTATTGCAATTGCTGGAACTGGGTTGACATTTTCTGGATGTCCTCGTTGGATAGTTCTTGATTAGAAGACAAGCTTATTCACTCCTTTGTCGTGGATTCCAGTTGTATTAAATTGCGTTTCAGGCCGTGTTCACTACCAATAAGAGAATACACTTTTTTTTCTGCGTTTTTCTCATTCTGGCTGGTTACTTTCTTGGTAAATTTCTCCCATGAATTACCTGCTTTGAATCTACCTAAAATAATATAATTTTCCATCTCTTCGAACTCCTTGATCATGCTCAATGATTGTGTCAATATTAATCCTATAATATGATGTACCCTAATTCCATTTGCAAGTTAAATAGTTTATTCAAATCTTACACCAGCACCATAAGCTTTAAGTTTATTATGAATATATATTCATTAATGCCAAGACCGAGACGCCACCGGTATATACGGTCGTCATTTGATTACAATTACTTCAAACCGTGTACAACCTGTCAGCAGGACATGGGTGAAGTAGTATTGAAGATGGAAGAGATGGAGAGCATACGACTAAAGGACTATCTCGGAATGGATCAGCGTGAGGCAGCAGATCATATGAAAGTCTCGCAGCCAACATTCCACAGGATCCTGACCGAAGCAAGAAGAAAGATCGGGTGCGCCCTTGTCAGTGGCAAAGCGATACGAATACATGGAGGGATGTACGAGATGGCAACAACACCACTACGTAAGTTCCAGTGCTATGACTGCCAGCATGTATGGGAAGTGGTGCATGGCACAGGAAGACCCCAAAACTGCCCGGAGTGCAAAAGCGTAAACATACACAGGGCTGAGGATGATCGTGGCTATGCCAGAGCCGGACGCGGCAGACATGGTATACAGTAACATGGTGAGATCATGAAAAAAGACGACGAGGGTATAGCCCAGGAAAAGCGCTTGAAAGAGCGTATGGACAGAATAAAGCACAAAATAATGGTCATGAGTGGAAAAGGTGGCGTTGGAAAGACCACCGTAACTGTCAACCTTGCACTTACACTTGCGGTAAAGGGATACGAAGTTGGGATTATGGATGCAGATATCCATGGTCCGAATGTTCCAAAGATGCTTGGGATCGAGGATGAACATCCCCAGGTATCAAAGGGGGGTATAACTCCAGTTTTCATACCTC
Source organism: uncultured Methanosarcinales archaeon (assembly GCA_965370445.1). GTDB lineage: Archaea > Halobacteriota > Methanosarcinia > Methanosarcinales > Methanocomedenaceae > Methanocomedens_A. The sequence goes on along the minus strand of CBDUUM010000110.1, from coordinate 355 downwards.
CACGGGTAAAGGTTATGTCCCTTGCATTTCTGCTTGCAGATAAGGACACGCCAGTGGTATGGCGGGGACCGCGCAAGATGGGTGCGATCAGGCAGTTTCTTTCAGACGTATTCTGGGGCGATCTGGATTATCTTATAATCGACCTCCCGCCAGGAACCGGGGATGAACCATTGAGTGTTGCCCAGTTGATTCCGCAGATAGACGGAGCAATCGTTGTCACTACACCACAGGACGTCGCTCTGCTGGATTCAAGAAAAGCAGTGAACTTCGCAAAGGAACTCAGTACACCAGTTATCGGGATCATAGAGAACATGAGCGGATTCAAATGCCCTAAATGCGGCGAGACGATCGATCT
>CBDUUM010000109.1:0-5381 GCA_965370445.1 uncultured Methanosarcinales archaeon | reverse complement strand
GTGGTTTATTGCTTATCACTTGTTGGAATTTGCATTTTATTAGTTAATATTGTTTGGTTTTTAACTATAAATTGCGTAATATAAAGGCAGTATAATCAAATTTTATCTGGACATATAGTTCATTAGCGTGTACCTGCAGTTCGTCCCTGTCTGGTTTTCCAGTCACAGGTACAAGGATGTGTTCATTGTCCCGGCGTATCTGCACTTCACCTGCTACCTGCCCCGCCACCTGCTCTCCGCCCTCGTAGTCACTATCGTGATAATGGTAGTATTCCTCCCCCAACTTCATCATCGCATCCCGCTCCACAGCTGGCGGCACCACCAGTTTAGACCACTACCAGTGGCATGAATCCATGACTTGGATGTTGCTACAACACACCCGACCCGGGCCTGGACTTCGACGCCATATACGACCGCCCACCCGCAGGTGAAACATTCCAGTACCCTGGGAGTGCCTACGGCGTCATGTCCAGGTGGAACTACGGCCACGTCATCATCTATTTCGGCCACCGCATCCCCAACGCCACCCCCTTCCTGGTATGTATTGACGGCAGCCACGGGTGTTGGTGGGTGCTGTTGGTGGGGGGCATAACTGTATAAAGATATTATTTATAAAATATTGTGCCGCAAAACACGCTAATCAGTAGCAAGTAAGATTATCTGCACAATATATTCAAGAAAACTTGTATTAAATCAAGTACACTTGATTACAACTCAAATTAACTTTTTAAAAAATCTTATATGAGTTGCCAGTATTAAAACAAACGACAAAAATCCAATATGGAGCATTAACATGAGTCTGATTGAAGAAGCAAAAAAAGGCAATATTACAGAAGAGATGAAAACAGTGGCTGCAGTAGAGGGCGTCGAGCCTGACTTCGTGCGAAGAGGTGTGGCATCGGGAAAGATAGTGATCCCGGTAACCCCATACCGTGATATCAAGCACTGCGGCATAGGTAAAGGCCTGACCACTAAGGTCAACGCCTCCATCGGCACATCCTCGGATATTATGGATATTGAACTGGAAATAGAGAAAGCAAAAGCAGCAGAGGAGGCCGGAGCTGACACACTGATGGAACTATCCACTGGCGGCGACTTCCTTGAAATAAGGAGGCGGGTTATCGAAGCCACATCACTGTCTGTCGGTTGTGTGCCCCTGTACCAGGCCTTTATCGAGGCTGCAATAAAATACGGCTCAGTAGTGGACATGAAAGAGGACGAACTGTTCAAGGCCACAGAGGACCAGGCAAAACTGGGCACAAATTTCATGGCCATACATACAGGTATCAACCGTATTACCATGGAGCGGCTCAAAATACAGGGACGCTACGGCGGACTGTGTTCTAGAGGCGGCGCATTCATGACCGCCTGGATGGTCCACAATGAAAAAGAGAACCCCCTGTACAGTGAGTTCGACTACCTGCTTGAGATAATGAAAGAACACGAGGTCACACTGAGCATGGGCAACGGTATGCGGGCTGCTGCAGTGCATGATGCCACAGACAGGGCACAGATCCAGGAACTGATCATGAATTCAGAGTTGTCAGACAGGGCCCATAATGCTGGCGTGCAGGTCATAGTCGAGGGTCCGGGACATGTACCCATAGACGAGATAAAGACCAATGTGCAGTTAATGAAGCGATTGAGTGGCGATAAACCATTCTACGTGCTGGGTCCATTGGTATCTGATATTGCACCCGGGTACGACCATATCGTGACTGCGATCGGTGCATCCATATCAAGTGCGGCAGGGTGTGATTTCCTATGCTACGTAACACCTGCGGAACACCTGGCGCTACCCAATGTGGAGGATGTGAGAACCGGCGTGATAACATCCCGTATAGCAGCACATATCGGGGATATGATCAAGCTGGGCAAGCGCGACCAGGACCTTGCAATGGGCAGGGCGCGCCGTGACCTTGACTGGGAAAAGATGTATGAACTTGCTATCGACCCTGAACATGCCAGACAAATCAGGAACAGCAGGGCACCGGAAGATAATGAGGCATGCACCATGTGTGGCGATTACTGTGCATTGAAGATTGTAAAAGAAAATTTCGATATTGCTAAATAACTGCAATAACCAGGGCGTCGAAGAGGCGCTCATTTTTCTTTTTTCATTGCATACAAAGTAATATCTTATTTGCAATGAAAAGTCAAAACATCAGGAAAATTAACACTATTGTAATATCTGTTCCAATTTATCAGCTGTCCTGTTAAGCTGGTAAAGTACAATTCCAAATTGTACATCAGGTACTGTGAAGACTGTCAGGATGTATTCATGATCTATGGACAAGGCCACCATGAGTTTATCCGATAGTTCTATGCTTACCCTATTTCTAAAACCCTTCTTCTTGGTAGATGTGTCTTCAAAACAGAGCATATCGCTTATTTTCTTAAGTACAACATTGTCCATGGAATCCGGTTTACTTGCCGCAACAAGTGTTCCTTCCTTAGTTGCCAGACCCACATTAGTTATCCAATCTTCATTTGAAAGTTCTTCAAAGACTGTATTAATCATATCTAAGGTAATATCATCAACAATGTTTTCATCTGCTTTGAGCTCTTCTTTTGTTCCTGCACTTTCCATGTGGGAAATGTCAGATTCTTGAGTCTCCTCCTCTTTTATTCCATTAATGTCCTTTACAACCGATAAGCGTGGTATGAGATTTGGATCAGTTACAAGCTGCTCGATGCGTTTCATTACATGTTCTGGTGTTTTCTCATTTTCAATTACTGGTTTTGGCGGTAACTTTTCCAGAACAGGTTCTTCCTGTTCCGTAGGTTCCTGTTCCATGAGTTCCTGCTCCGTAGGTTCCTGTTCCATGAGTTCCTGTTCTGTGGGTTCCTGCTCCATGAGTTCCTGTTCTGTGGGTTCCTGCTCCATGAGTTCCTGTTCAGATACTTTGTCAACAGGTTTGACAATAAGATGTTCCATTCCAAGCGATTTTAGCATTTCAGAGGCAGATTCTTCAAAATCAATCCCTTTAATACTTTCTGCCATGGCATCGGCCAGTTCTCCAAAATCATTACTTTCAGTTTGGATATCAACTAAACTTATAAATTCCTTTTCAAATTCAAGCAGTTCCTCTTCAGGTTCTTCGGTTGTGACCGTTTCTTCACCTTTGTATTTCTTAAGTACATCATAAGCTTCCTGCCTGACCATTGTATCCGGATGTTTGTATGCAAGACCATTCAACACATCATAGCATTCATCGATTACATTAGGTGAGAACCTTGCAACATCTCCTATTAGTCTGGTTGCATACAGCCGTTCCTCGATATGCAGGCCGTGAAGGCTTCTAATTAAGTCCAGGGTACAATTTGAAAAGTACTCCGGATATGGTTTTGCTATAAGATCCAGAATATAGAATGAAGCCGAACGGATCTGGCTATTTGAATTGTTCAGCTTCTGTAGCAATATTTTTACGGATGGCCGCATCAGTTCGGGATAGCGTGAGGCTATTATACCTAAAACATCCATAGTTTTCAGTATATAATTTGTATCCAGATTCTCCTCTGGAAATTCAAGTATCCTGATGATTGCATCAGATGAGTTTGCTAACAGGTCTGGCTCAACTTCAGCAATATTTAACAAGACATCAATTGCATAAGTGAAATTCTCAACCTTATCTGTCTGGATAATCCCCATCAGTTGGTAGACCGCATCTTCCATGAGTTCAGGATGCTCGACAAGGGTTTTGTTCAATGATCTGACAACTTTCCGGCTGCCATGGCCTTTCCTTATTTTTTTTATTGAATTAGCTACTTGTTTTTTAGGAGAACCAAATACCATTTTTTATGCCGCCATTCATTTGAATATCCAGATAGGATTAATATGTTACAGTAGTTATAGATAACTCAGATATCTTATATATTATTCGAATGATTTAAGTTTTATTTCAATAAAGTGATAATAAAAAAGGATATGATGATAAATGGAAAAAAAAGTGGTATTAGCCTATTCAGGCGGACTTGATACATCTGTATGCATACCAATCCTTAAAGAGCATTATGATCTGGATCATGTTATCACAGTGATCGTGGATGTGGGCCAGCCAGACGAAGAGATCAAAAATGCAAAAGAAAAGGCCGAATTGATCAGTGATAAGAATTTCACCATTGATGCCAAAGTTGAATTTGTAAAGGATTATATCTTCCCTCTTATCAAGGCTAATGGGAATTATGAAGGGTATGTACTGGGGACTGCCATTGCAAGGCCGCTTATTGCAAAGAAGGTACTGGAAGTGGCTTTGGCCGAAGGTGCCGGGTCACTGGCCCATGGCTGTACTGGCAAGGGTAATGACCAGTTGAGGTTCGAAGCCGTGTTCCGGTCGTCTGACCTGGATGTACTGGCACCAATGAGGGATATGAACCTGACCAGGGAATGGGAGATAGACTATGCAAAAGAGCACGGTATCCCGGTTCCTGTGACTAAGGATAAGCCATGGAGCATTGATGAGAATATATGGAGTCGCAGCATCGAGGGCGGAAAACTTGAGGATCCTGATTTTATTCCGCCAGAGGAGATATTTGAGTGGACCCGGTCTCCTGAGAATGGACCGGAAGCTGAGATTATCGAGATAGGGTTCGAAGACGGCGTCCCGGTATCCTTAAACGGTACATTCATGGATGGTGTTTCTCTGATAACCGAGCTAAACCTTGTTGGCGGCAGGCATGGTGTGGGCAGGACCGATATGATTGAGGACAGGGTGCTGGGCCTTAAGGCAAGGGAGAACTACGAACATCCGGCTGCTACCATACTGCTGGCTGCCCATGGCGACCTTGAGCGGCTGGTGCTTACCAGGCGTGAATTGAGCTTTAAAGCCAGGGTGGATGATGAATGGTCAGAGCTTGCATATATGGGGCTGGTGGATGAGCCGCTGTACCATGACCTGAATGCTTTTATTGATTCTACACAGGAGCGTGTGAAGGGAACAGTGAAGTTAAGGCTGTATAAGGGAAGTGCCAGCGTGGTTGCCAGAAGCTCGCCCTGTGCATTATATTCCTCAGACCTGGTGTCCTTCGATGAATCATGTATCGACCAGAAGGATGCAGAGGGTGTTGCCAAGTATCACGGGTTCCAGGGCAGGATATACCAGAGGACAAAGCAGGATTTATGATCGAGCGAAGGGACTATCGCATGTTTGCGATAGTCTTATCTTATATTGGTAATATTAGAGCCAGTGTTATTTTAGGATAAAGCATTAGTGGGCTCGTGGTCTAGTCGGTTATGACGTCGCCTTCACACGGCGGAGGTCCGGAGTTCGAATCTCCGCGGGCCCACTCCTACTCAAGCCAGTAGCGGGCTGCACACGTATGCAGCCCTGCGGGCTCCATACGTGGACTGTGCTGTTTTAATCAACATTGACCAGTAGCAA
>CBDUUM010000108.1:0-5441 GCA_965370445.1 uncultured Methanosarcinales archaeon | reverse complement strand
CTGTGATCTCGGCTTTAATGGGTTTCATAACTGCCTGCTCGAAGCAGTCCCGTGTCCCGGAGCCTTCTTCACGTGTGACTACCATGATCTCGGTATCTGTGCCTCCCACATCCTTCCAGTTTGTGATGGTACCTGTATAGATGCCCTGCAATTGCTCCATTGTGAGCTCAGTAACAGGGTTGGACGGGTGCACTGTGACCGCAACGCCGTCCATTGCAACGCCATGCGGCACAAGATCAGGATGTGCATCTATTTCAGTGGATTTCAGGTCGCGGGATGCGGTCCCGATATCCACGGTTCCATCCGCTACAGCTTTTACTCCATGTGAGGAGCCGCCGCCTGATACATCGATCCGGCTGCCCGGATGATTTTCCATAAAGATGCGGGCACATTCCTCCGCAACCGGCAGAACTGTTGTCGAGCCTGCGATCTGCAGTTTTACATCTGAGAGTGTGTTATCTGTTCCGGTAGTATTGTTCGTATTGTCGGTACAACCTGATACGAGCAGTGACATCGAGATCACCGCAAGTATTAGTAGTAATTTATTTTTTCGTACAAATGATTCTATTAACATAATTTGTTTCATGCCAACTATCACCGGATACAAATACACAGATCGATATATATAGATTATCCCAATAAATATATAGAACCTATAGGCACCACATAGTTAGCATATATAATAAATAGTTGCAGTTGGTTAATCACGTTTGTATGAACAAAAACGGCCAGACATAATTAAGGGGACCTGCACACGGTTCCCGCAGTGCGGACAGGTCGCAAACGATCCACCATGCGAGAAGTTCATCAGGTGCGACAAGTAAATGCTCAATTCGTTCGCATTTTCTAAGCCTGCAGGAAAGTATATACTTTCTTATCTATCAGGTATAACCAGATGTAGTCCAAGTAAATCCGACTGAAATGAGGATTTTGTATATCATATCACACAAAATCTTAAATATTCATGTGTTATAATACAAACTATGCGAAAAGATGCCATCATAGCAGTTCTTTCAAGATGGAACTTCTGGACCAATATCCCTGAAACCGGCAAAAAGAGATCGCAGCTTCAGCAGGCTTTGAAATACCTTGGATCAAAAGCAAACAAGGTCGTCGTGATCTCCGGTGTCAGAAGATCTGGAAAAACAGTTCTCACACGGCAGGTCGTAAAGAGGCTCATCGAAGAAGGACACGATGCAAAAAGTACACTCATCATAAACTTCGAGGACCCCTCATTTTCAGAAGAGCTCGATCTGAAACATCTTCTGAGTACCTACGAAGCATACCTTGAGATAATACAGCCGTCGATGCAGCCTGTGGTGATACTGGATGAGATACAGGATATCCCAAAATGGGAAAAGTTCGTTCGAAGCCTGCAGGAGAGGAACGAAGCCCGCATCATAGTCACAGGTTCCTCGTCTGCCCTTATGAGTGGTGAATTTTCAACAGTACTTACTGGCAGAACGCTTGAGATAAACATGTACCCCTTATCTTTCAGGGAGTTCCTGGACTTCTCAGGCATGGAACTGGGAACACCTTCTGATATAATTCTCCAAAAGGATGAGATCATAAGAAGCCTGAAAGTATACGAGGAGTCCGGCGGTTTTCCTGAGGTTGTGATAGAGACCAGCAGTGAACTGAGATTTGCAATTCTCAGGAAGATATACGAGGACATATTATACAAGGATATTGTAAAGAGATGGTCGGTCAGGAACATCGATAAACTGGAATTCCTTGGCACATATTATCTAACCAACATCTCGTCGCCTATCACATTCAATAAGATCTCGAAATTCATAAAGATGCCAGTGAAGACCGTTGAAACCTATTCCAAATACCTTGAAGCTTCAAACCTGGTATTTTTCATAAAACGGTTTTCGTTCTCCCTTAAGGAACAGGAGAACTCCCCGAGAAAGGTATATTCAATTGACACAGGTCTTGCAAATTCGGTAGGGTTCAGGTTCCAGGCGAACTACGGGAAGTTCATTGAAAATACAGTGGCTGCACAGTTGCTGCGCAAAAGATCGGATAATCCTTTCATTGATGTTTATTACTGGAAAGACTACCAGCATCGGGAAGTTGATTTCGTTGTGAAGGAAGGACTGAAGATCCGGCAGTTGATCCAGGTATGCTACGACATTGACAATTTTAACACAAAAGAACGGGAATTAAAAGCGATCCTGAAAGCATCAAAGGAACTTGAATGCGACAACCTGCTTGTGATCACATGGGATCACGAAGGCGAGGAAGATCTCAAAGGTAAGAGGATCGAGTTTGTGCCGCTGTGGAAGTGGCTGCTCGGTCAGGAAAGACACTGATCAGGAATAGGGCGCCGCAGAACCACACCTTTGCGTACGATGCGCCCAGGCGCGCTGGTCGGATGGACCTGATCGGGAATGCGCGGAAGTCTTTGATTGGGATGCGGGGGCGGTAGGGGTTGGTGGTGTGTTTGCGGCATTGGTTGTGATGTGGTGGGATTTATCCGGTAATCGACCATCATCTTTTAAGACTATTATGGTACCTCTCCCTTTGCCGATCATCTCAACAATTTCATTTTATTGCGCAATTCGTCCAAACTTAGGGGAGGATTTGTTGTATGAAGCATTGCATGCCTGAAAGGTCAGATTATAGAACCTATATGCCATGTATAGTTAGCAAATATAATAAATAGTTGCAACTGGTGAATCACGTTTGCACGAGAAAAAGGTCAGATATAATTGAAGGGAACCTGCACACGGTTATATCTCTGCAAGCTCTCTGACACCAAAATATTTTACAATCCCATTCCAGTTCAGTCATCCTGGTACATCTTAAGTGTGATCAGCACCAGTGCAACCACAGAAACCTTCCATTCACTCTCCTCTAACCCATCAACCAGCCAGTCCAGGGACCTGCCCACATCCCCTGACCTCCCGTCAAGTATCAGTGATTGTACAACCAGACAGGACGTTGCCGTATACCTCCAGTTATCATCCGTGCACTGCGCCAGCAGCCACGAAGAATTGCGCTGGATATGGTCAGCCATGCCTTTGGCATCCTGGTGTATCAGTGCCGAGTTTATAAGGGCGATGGTGCCCGGGTGCATCCATTTCCCTGAAAAGTTATCAACTAGCCAGTCCACTCCCTGCCGGTTCTGCCTGCCCATGACCCCCAGCGCGATAAGGGCATAACAGGTGTCATATACATCATCGTTCCACGAACCATGATCCGACTGCATTTCCTCCAGCCAGTTCACCGTACCCTCACATGATATCCCGCATTCCACAAGTGCAGCGCAAGCCCTGGCAGTATCCCGCACCGGATTGCCTGATTCCCAGTAATCTCCTGACCTGGTATGCTGCAGCCACTCAATTGCCACGCTGGCATCCCGCCTCCACAGGCACAGTGCCTTCGCTATCTGTGACGCCTCTTTAACACTGGTAATTTGCACACCCTCCAGCCAGTCAAGGGCACGTTCTGAAAAGCCAGTTATTCTTTTAGGATGCATTGTACAATATTCCGGATCCATCAAATTAACAGTATCGATGTTTTTTTATCCTTTGTGACCATAACAAACAGAGACTGTCTAGAACAAAGGAGGCAGACAATGGATGAAAAAATCGCGCCCCACGTGGACGAAATAATTAGGGCGCTTGGTACAACAGGCATAACAGTAAATCAGGCTATTATTAACGAAGAACTTACAAGACTCCTGGAGTTCAAGGTGCCTCTTGAAGAGGCAAAAAGGAGCTTGCTTAAAAAATATGGGAATATCGATCTACCATCCGTGAAAAAACTTTCCGAGCTTGGCGCAGGGGAGCGAAATATTGAGGTCACTGCCCGGATTCTTGAGATCAATACCAAAGTCGTTGGCATCAAGGAGCAGGAGCATATCATCTTTATGGGCACCATGGTAGACGAGACCGGGGCACGGAGTTTTACGGCATGGGAGGATTTCGAACTTGAAAAAGGAGATGTGGTCAAGGTCATTAACGCCTATATCAGGATGTGGCAGGGCATGCCGGAGATTAATTTCGGTGCCAGGTCGAAAGTTGAGAAATTAGACTCCACCGTCTTAGAACCGCTCCTGTCAAAAGACCTGGAACGCCCAGTCCTGCTGGCAGAACTGAAAGAGGGCGAACCTGCCGTTCATACTGTAATAAGGATAATGGAATCCACTCAACAACATATCAATACAAAGAACGGGCCCAGGACCATAGTGACAGGGATCGCAGTCGATAGCACTGCAAAACTCCCCTTCACCTCATGGGTACCATCTCCCGAACTTACGACAGGGAACACAGTAGAGATCAAAAATGCATATATGAGGTCATGGCAGGGTATTCCTACCATCAATATGGGAGAATTCACTTCGATCACTGATTCAGAAACTCCAATAGATGACAGTAATATTGCCAGGATAATGGACCCCATCCCGATCAGGCTGGATAAAATAACTGACAGGGACGGAGCTTTTGATGTAAGTATAGAAGGCGACATAATCTCGGTCAGGCCCGGTTCGGGGCTTATTACCAGGTGTCCTGAATGTAACAGGGTGATACAAAAGAACATCTGCCGAATCCATGGTTCTGTGGAAGGCAAAAACGATATGAGGATAAAGTCCATACTGGACGACGGTACCGGGGCCCTGAGCGTAGTACTGGATGCAGACCTGACCCGAAAGGTCACTGGCTATTCCATTGAAAAAGCCAGGGAAGTTGCTGGTGCGGACATGAATCCGTCTGCTGTTGAGGAAGAGATCAGGAGAAAGCTTATGGGACTGACCATGCGATTGAGAGGTAACATGACCAAGGGCGAATACGGGATCACACTGGTGGCATCCGATGCAGAGGTTACTGAGATCGACCCTGCTGCGGCCGCCGCAGACCTGGTCAAAGAGATAGAGGGTGCAGGTCATCATTCACCCGGTCAGGGGGATGGCAGCCCATGGTAGAGAGGGAGGTTGCCTGGAGGGTCTTTGCCCACGAATTCATTCACTCGGATTATTTCTTCCACGACGGGGATGAGCGCTCCCCCAATTACCTGGTCACTCCCACCGGTGCCAGGGTGAACCGGCTGTACTTTGTGGGTGTACTGACCGAGATCGATAATCTTAGTGCAGGGGAGGATATGTGGAGAGCGAGAGTATCTGACCCAACCGGTGCCTTTTCAGTGTATGCAGGACAGTACCAGCCGCAAGCATCAGTATTCCTGTCAGGACTGGATGTGCCCTGTTTTGTGGCTATAACAGGCAAGGCCAGGACCTATGAACCAGAGGACGGGACCATATATACTTCGGTAAGGCCTGAAGAACTGAACACTGCAAGCGACAGCATAAGGGACAGGTGGATAGTTGATACTGCCCGGCTGACCTATGAGCGTATAGGATTAGTCAGGTCTGCCATGAATTCAGGTCTTGAAGGTGATGAACTGATATCCATGCTTGTACAGTCCGGTGCCAG
>CBDUUM010000107.1:0-5447 GCA_965370445.1 uncultured Methanosarcinales archaeon | reverse complement strand
CACCATATTTGATATGCATCTCAAAAATGGCGAGTACAATGGAAGACATATCAGCACTTAAAAAACTGGCACTCATGGGCGGACTTGATGGAATTACCAGGATATCATCATCTGAATTTGCAGACCATATTTTCTCCAGTACCCAGACTGCATCCAGGCGGCTGCAATCCCTTGAGCAGGCAGGATATATTACCCGTGAAGTCAGGCCTGCGGGCCAGCACATTAAGATAACCAGTGCCGGGCGGCAAGTGCTGGAAGCAGAGTACCTGGAATACCGCAAGATATTCACACCCGGTTCAACACCTCTCGAACTGACAGGTCATGTCATCACAGGATTGGGCGAGGGGCAGTATTACACTACCATTAAAGGTTATCATGACCAGTTCGTCAACCTGCTGGGATTCGAACCCTATCCGGGAACCCTGAATATTAAACTGGAGCAAGAAAGCATAGGATGCCGCACCCTCTTGAACATGAAGAACGAAATAACCATAGAGGGATTCAACAGCAAAAATCGCACCTTCGGAGGAGGGCGCTGTTACCCCATATCCCTGGGTAACGGTACCAGGGGAGCCATAATGATACCAGACAGAACACATTACCCTGCAGATATCATCGAGATAATATCCACAGAGAACCTGAGAGAACACCTTGGATTGAAGGATGGCAGCAAAATTACAGTAATAGTAGAATAACAGTATTAGTAGAATAAGTTGAAGTGATATATAATGAACAGTCAGGATAATAATCAAGTACAACGGGCGGCAGAGGCACTTAAGAACGGGGAGATGATATTGCTCTTTGACTCAGATGACCGTGAGGGAGAGACCGATTTAGTCATACCTGCCAACAGGATCACACCGGCGCATGTCTATAATATGCGAAAGGATGGAGGAGGTTTGATCTGTGTGGCCATACATCCCTCGGCTGCCGCTAAACTTGGACTTCCTTTTTATGCAGATATTTTACGCCATTCAGACTTGAATGGGGACGGAAAGACACTTCGAAAAATGGTAGAAAAGGATGGGGATATTCCCTATGATTCCAAATCTTCCTTTTCATTATGGGTGAACCACAGGGATACTTTTACTGGTATCACTGATAAGGACCGCTCATTGACCATTGGCCGGATCGGGGAATTCGTCAGTAAGGCCATGGATGGTATAGACGTTGACCTGTCATCCGAATTCAGGTCGCCCGGCCATGTATCATTGTTGAGGGCTGCAGATGGCCTGGTCAATGAGCGTGTCGGGCAGACAGAACTGTCAGTGGTACTTGCAGAATTTGCAGGCATTATCCCTGCCATGGCCATATGTGAAATGCTTGATGGAACGAACGGTCTGGCACTGTCCAAAGAGGGGGCCATGAAGTATGCTGATGAACATGGGCTCGTATTTATTGAAGGAAAAGATGTGATACAGGAATTCAATAACATTGAATGAAATATGACCAAATCCGGACTGATACCGGACTAAACTTTGATGTGATTTAATTATTTTTTGGACATATTCATTAGTTTAAGTTTCTGGATATTTTCCAACATAGTCTTGGATTCCATCACTTTTTGTTTTTCCATATAAGTAATGATGGTATTAATATCTTGATCCAGTTTATATGTCTTAAAGGGTCTACCTTTTCCAGGTTTTTTCACTTCCTTGATAATCACCCAGTTAAGATCATCAAGTTCACGCATTGCTGTGCTGACTTCAGGTTGCCTTAAGTCGGATGCGAGCTCAATATCACGTGAGGTTACCTTATCGCCGTTTCTAAGAAGTGTAAGCGTTTTAGCGACATTCCTTTTTAACCCCAAACCCATGAGCGTATCAGCAAATTCGTCATCAGTAATATCAAAAACTTTAACTGACTGATTTTTCATATTAATACTCTCCGAAATGAAATACTCATAATATGAAATAAAACTTTCTATATTAAAAATATATTTTTAACTTAAAATGATTATTTTCCCTGGAAATAATAGTTTAGAATAATATTTCGGATAATATTCCAGGATAATATTTTTTATCATTTTACATTTAACGCCTGAATAAGATATTCTTTTTCTTTTATTAATATAGATATCTTATCAGATCTTGACATGTCCTGATTGATCAGCTTATCGTCAATCTCAATGGTCAGGTCATTATTATACCCACTTCTCTGGAGCCTGCTAAGTATTTCAATGATCCCGGGATTCCTGGCCATATGTCCCGGGTAATGTGGAGTACCATTTTGCACACCTCCCATATGTACATTCACGATCCTGCCGCCAAGTTCATCAATAAAATCCAGGGCATTATCAGGACCTGTTTGAAGAGCATGGGCTATGTCGAATGTCATCATAAGATCAGGATACTTTGCCAGCACATTTCCCATAAGGGATGGTTCATAGCACATGTTCTGTAACCTGGGCGAGAGATTCTCAAGAGCAAGGACAACCCCTCTCTCATGGGCGTATCCTGTACAAACAGTGAGATAGTCCAGGAACCATTCCATGTCTTCCGGGCTTGGCTGCCTGTGCACGGTCCTGTTCCCGGGATGTATGGTCAACACACGGGCATCCAGCTTTGAGGACAGGTCTATGGCCCAAAGTGTCTCCTTGATGGTAGCTTTTCGTACATGTTCATTATAGGATGATGGATTCAGGTCCAGGATAGGTGTATGAACATTGCAGTGTCCAAAAAATGTGGATATTACATCATCCAGGTGCTCCACAACTTTTGCTTCATGGCGGTGCGGCCAGAATTCAGGTGTTTCTGCCCAGAACTCAATATTCTTTATTCCTGCCCGGCCCAATATCTCTGCTATCTCATCAATACCATAGTCCCACAAAAACAACGACGAACATGATATTTCCATATTAGATCTCCCTGACCTTCCTCAGATCGACAGCAATGCCCCTGGTAGATCGTACCATCTCGGCACCGCTCATCATTGCCCGGCCCACACCCAGCACCCGTTCACTTACTACTATCACCTGGTCAGACGGCCGGATATTTACATCGGCATCCACCACACCAGGTGCCAGCAGGCTGCCGCCGGGCACAAAATCATCAATATGGATCTGGTAAGTGCCCAGTTCGAGAAGCCGCATGGCACCTTCAAGTGTAGGGACAAGCGTACCTGTCCTTGGGTTAAGGCTGGCCAGCTGCTTTTTATCAGCATATACCTGGTATTTCGGGAACGGTGCCTTGATGGAAGCACCATCAGGGACTAAAAGCCATCCTGCACCTCTGCCGAACTGGTAATCTGCAATTCCCCTCAACATGTTCTTTGCAATCTCACTGGTCTTACGAAGTACGTACCCCTCATCCCGGACAATACCAGATACAGTGGACCTCAATGTCCCCAGTGACCGGGTGGATGTAACGCTGCCCTGGGCAGTGAATATAATATCAAGACCCAGCGTTTCGGCAGCACTCTGGCATATATCCCTGTAGGCACCATCTACATGGGCAATTATGTGTGAGTACTTATTGTTTTTCAGGTAATCCACAAGGCACCCGGTCACCCAGGAAAGTTCTTCAAGGTCCCAGTGCCCTGTCACAGGTATATCGTAATGGGCGGCAGGATATACCAGTTCCAGTTCCCGCGGTACTATACCCAGTGGCGATGTGATAATCACTTCGTTCAATGCCCGCCTGTTCCTGCCAATGGCGCGGTTGAACATCTGGTGGCTGTTGGATATTGAATAAGGCTTACGGGCAGAGCAGGGGAGCAGCAGCAGTATATTTGCAGCAGGTGCCTGGTATTGTGAGTGTACCCTTTCAGCAAACCGCCTTACTTCGACCCTGTTTAAAGATTCAGAAGTATTTGCGTACATGGTACCACTGCGGTATGTGGGCGTATGCTGTTCAAGGTACACGTGTTCCTGGTCCATGAGCTTAAGCAGTGCAGTGAGCCAGGGACTGCTGCGGCATTTTCCTTCCACGTATTCCCTGAGATTACCGTTTCTGATACGCAGGACAGCGATCTGTTTTTCCTCTACCAGCCTGTTCACATTATGCCTGGCCACCAGTTTACCCCGCTCTTGTGCACTCATTTTTTGCAGGTCTTCCAGACTGGTATTACTGCATACGCTGCATGAACAGGGCAGTACTGGCAGGTCTGACAGCCTGTACTCACCATCTGGCATCATGTAAATACCATCATATGCCTTGATCGTGGGAAGTATGTCATCGACAATATCAATCCCCAGGTAGATCAACAGGCAAAGGTTCTCCGGGGTTGCCAGTGCAGGGGCATACAGGGCGGTATCAGGAGGAGTGTTGTTCTTGATATGAATTACAGTGTCCAGCAACATCCTGGGATTATTTTCCATCTGTCTTGCCGCACCGATGACATACATATCTGCCTGTGGGATATCAGGGCAGGCTGGGTGTATTAATTGGCCTATTGCCCCACCCCGTTTTTCCCACTGCTGCCATTCCTGTTTTGCAGAGTCATTGATCTCTTTTACCATTTCGGGCCTGGCATGCAGGGGCATGGGTTTACCTGGAAGGATGACAAGTTTGACAGGATCCACTTCATCAGGTGATAATATATTCCGGGCCCACAGGCTGCCTGCAAAAACAATGGGGCTATCCTTTTCAGGATGCAGGATCAAAGGTGTGGGATAATGATCGTCCAGCAGCAACTTACCCAATCGTGCGGCTGCATCCCTTCTTGTTACTTCAAAGTATTTTGTCATTACAATTCCGGTGCAGTATATGTGCCTAAACGTTAAAAAGGATATTTAGAAAATCTTATTGACAAATAGCTATTTCCATAATACTGATGCCTGCAAAATTCGTAAAGACACATATACCAATACATATACCCAATGTCTTTTTTATAGAAGAGGGGGAAAATACCAGGCTTGTCACTAAGAACCTCGTGCCAGACATACAGGTATATGGTGAGAAACTGATAACGGTCGATGGGATAGAATACAGGTTATGGTCACACCACCGCAGTAAGCTGGCCGGTATGATAGAAAAGGGGATGAATCTACCGTTTAAGGAGGATTCCAGGGTTCTTTACCTGGGTGCGGCATCAGGAACTACTGCCAGCCATGTTTCTGATATCGTAGAGAAGGGGCGCGTCTTTGCAGTCGAGTTTTCACCCAGGATCATGCGCGATCTTATTGATGTGTGCAGTCAGCGCAGTAACATGGTCCCGATCTTCGCAGATGCCGGGCAGCCTGGGTCGTACAAGGCTATTGCAGGTTCGGTAGATGTGATATACCAGGATGTGGCCCAGCCCAACCAGGCTGAGATCGCATTGGTCAATGCCAGGGAGTTCCTTAAGGAGGGGGGATACCTTGTAATGGTTATTAAGGCCCGGAGCATAGATAGTACTGTAAATCCGAAAAGAGTGTATGAGCAGGAATTGGATAAACTTGTTGGGGAGTTCAATTTACTTGATAAAAAAGTACTAAGACCATATCATCCTGACCATCTGGCAGTTAT